>DMZI01000056.1 GCA_003485325.1 Desulfotomaculum sp. | reverse complement strand
TTTTTTACCAGCTTGTCTTTTGTCTGGATAGAAATTTGCGATCCGTTTTTTTGATTATTAACTTTAATTCCTGAATCAGGGGCATTTTCCCCATTTTTTATTTCAACGGGCCTGTTAATTGATTTCTTTTCGCCTTCCGCAGAGGAGGCGCTGTTTTTAAGGCGCAGGAATATCTTTTTTATCTGTCCAAGTTTTTGGCTGTCAGGTTCATCGTATATTTGGACTTCAGTCGAAACAACTTCAACATCCGATCTGACGCCAACCAGGGCGCTCACCTGGCGGGCAAGCGACTGGCGGTATTTTTCCTGAGCCTGTGCCCTTTGATCTTTGTTTAAATTCTCACCAGCAGCCGTAATCTCGCTCAAACTGGGAAACCCCGTGCTTTCTGCGCCGATGGCCTGTTCAGGGAGCGCCTGCCGCCAATTGCTTTTGGCCAGGCTGCTTACTGCCTGAAGTACAGCCACGATAATCAGAAGGCCCATGACCAGTCTGATATATCTTCTAAGATCACTTTGGGGGAGAAGCATTTCCAAAAAAACAGCGAGCATGATTATCACGATCAAATTCTGAACAAGCAAACGAATAGATTCCATTATTTTTATCCTTGTTTTAAGATTATTTTTCAGCGCAGCATAACCGTCATGTTGCCGACGCCTATGAGTATGGTAATAGAGAAAAAGAACAGCAGGCCAACGACGCCGACAGCGGCAAAGACCAGGATCAGGCTTGAACCCATCTCGTTTAAGCAGTCCACCACTTGCCCTTCCGCTATGGGCTGCACCAGTGCCCCGGCCAGTTTATAGATGAAGGACAGGCTGATGATTTTAAGCAACGGCAGGCCCATAATCATGAAGATGGAGATCATTCCGGCTATTCCTGCAGCGTTTTTTATCAATAGTGAGGAGCTTATGACGGACTCCAGGGCGTCTGAGAACATTCCTCCGACAACAGGTATAAAAGCGTCTATGGCAAATTTGGCCGTTCGTAAAGTGACTCCGTCACCAACTGCGCCTGCTACGCCCTGTATAGCCAGAACCCCCAGAAAAATCGTGCTGAATATCCCCAGCAGACCCATGGCTATGGTTTTTAAAAGGCCGGCCAGACGTGAGACTTTAAAATTGGAAGAAAGATTATCTACAATTCCCAAAACGGCGCTGAAAAAAATCAGGGGCAGCACAACATTCTTGGTCAGGGTTCCGATGACAGTCAGGCTGATTAGAATTACCGGGTGGAAAATTGCCGCCGAAGCCACTCCTCCCATGGCAACAAGCAGCGTAAGCAAAAGAGGCATAATTGCCTGCATAAAGGAGACCATCCGGTCAACCAGTTCCCTGCCGGTATTTATGGCCAGGGCAAAGGAGCCGATTGCAATAGTTGACAATACCAGATAAACAACAAGATAACTTAACTGTCCGGTAGTTCCCCTGTCGAAAGCGCTGGTCAGGTTGTGCAGTACGGCGCAAATCATCGTCAAGACAATCAGCTTGCCGAGCAACGAAGTATTGGCCACAACTTCTTTGAAAAGATATTTCAGCAGATTGTTGAAAACCGCAGCAGGTTTCCACGAAACATCTCCCCTGATAATTTTTAAAAACATGTCTTTAAAGCTTAAACCCGGAACAGCCGACTTTATATCCGTATCAACCCGGTCAATATAATTTTCCACTTCACGGAGGTTAAGCTCGGGTTCCTGCTGATTGCTGTCAGCAGCATTTTCCGATTCCGGCTGAATACTTACGTTTTGGCCGGCCGCAGCGATCTGTCCGAACGCATAAGCAAACGGAGCGGGCAGCAGATAAAAATAAATCAAAAACAATAGCACAGAAAGCTTTGAAAAATTCATCCATCTTCACCTCAGGGAACTAATTTTAACAGCGCCTGCAAAACTGCCACTACTATGGGTACGGCAAGAATGAGTACAAGTATTTTGGCGGCGAACTCTATTTTAACCGCAAGCGCTCCTTCACCGGCGTCCCTGCAAATTTGCGAACCAAAATCTGCTATATATGCGATAGCTATGATCTTTAAAATGGTTGCCAGATAAACCGTGCTTAAATTTGCCCGGTTGGATAATTCCTTAAGAACGTCAATAACCGACCCAATTTTCCCGATAACTACCAGAAAAATGATAATTCCGGTAGCGATGCTCAAACCGATGGCAATCTCGGGCTTGCTTTGACGGATGGTAACCGCCAGAACTGCCGCAACTATTCCAATCCCCACAATTTGCATAATTTCCAAGGCGTTTCTCTCCTTGAGGCTAAAAAAGTTTAAAAACCGATTTTACCTGTTCGAAGAAAACTCCCAGGAGCTGAACTACCCAGAACAGGACGATGCCCAGGCCTGCAAGCGTTGCAATTAAAGCGTATTCTTCCTTGTCGGAACATTTGAGGACATACTGAGCTGCAGCTACCAGGATTCCTATACCGACAATTTTGAAAACGATGCTGATATCAAACCCTGTCATTTAAAACCCTCCTTAATAAAAAATGAGCACTATTACCAGGCCGCCTAAAAAACCCAGGTAATTCCATAATTTAACGTGCTGCAGGGCGCTGATTTCGGCTTTTTTCAACTCCGCCTCAATTTGTTCCATGGCCAGTCTGAGATGTTTGCTCTGGCCGGAACTGTCTGTAATTCCGAGGGCGCCGCCGAGACTGCGCAGAATAGCCATATCACAGCCAATCAGATACGAACGGGGATAAAATTCATAAAGCGCTTTTTCCCATGCCTCCTTGGCCGTACATCCCGGCACGGATAATAATTCTTTACGGGTTTCCTCAAATAAAGGCGCCAGCCGGTAATCCGTCCTGGAGGCAACCAGACCGAGCGCCTCGGCCAAAGGCGTAGCGGCATAGGTAATTTCAGTTTCCAGCATCTGCAGGGCGGACTTTAAAGAGCGCAGTTCAACCGGCCTTAGGGAATAACTTCTGGCAACCAGCATTCCGCAGATTCCGCCCGCTGAAACAATTACAAGGCTGGCAAGTATTTTAAGCATTGTTCCACCTCTTTTGCGGGCAGCGGAAGCATCGTTCTGCCGTCGATAATTTCCTCTATAGTTCCAATGTTTTTTGAACGGCCTAATAAGACAAAACGTTCAATTACTTTCATGCTCAGGAGATTGCGCAGGGCCGGCCTCTGGTTGAGTTCCTCAAGGGAAGCCGCATGTACGGTTGTAAGCACCTTAACCCCGGCGTTAAAAACTCCTTCCAGAGCGGCAAAGTCCTCGTCCGTACCGATCTCGTCCGTAGCAATCACACGCGGCGCCATGGAGCGCAGAAGCATGAACATTCCTTCCGCTTTACGGCATCCGTCCAGTACATCCGTGCGAATTCCCACTTCACGCTGGGGCACGCCCTGGAAGCAGCCCGCCAGTTCGGACCGTTCATCAACCACACCGATTACAACTCCCCTGAAATTCAGTTCCGGAATACCGTTGCTTAATTGCCTGATGATATCCCGTAATATGGTGGTTTTCCCGCAGCGGGGCGGGGAAAAAAGTAGGGTATTGAGGATACTTCCGGTTCTTTTGTCAATTATGAAAGGAAGCAAAGGAGAAGCGGCGCCATTGACCTCACGGGAGATCCTTATGTTGAGGCCGGTGATATATTTAAGCGTCCTGACCCGCCCGTTTTCAAGAACCGTTTTTCCTGTCAAACCAACCCTGTGCCCTCCGGGCAAAGTTATAAAACCGTTCTTCAGTTCTTCGCCAAACGCATATAAAGAACAGCCGCTTATTGACTGGGTAACCCGCTGTATGTCGTCCGCCGTTACCAAATAACAATCCCGGGGCGCAACTGCAGGTTTTCCGTTAATATCAAGGAGAATGTCTCCGTCAGGCAAACCCAGGATTAAAGGCCTGTTCTGCCGCAGGCGTATTTCTTCAAGTCTTTCAAGGATGTTCAAAGGCAGGCCGGTTATCATGCTGCGGATACTGGCCGGAAGCATATTTGTGACTTCCTGCCAGGGGGAGGGTTTTATAGTAACCCGGCAATTGTCTGTAGAGTAAACTATATGGCTCACCTGTTTGTCCCCCCTTCCTATATCTCATAAATATGGGATCGGGGAGTGTTTTAGACCTGTACGTTTTATCGCAAAAAAAAAGGACCAAGTTTGAAATGGTCCTTGACAGGGATTTTATCGGTTAGCGAATCTGTATAAAATTTCTAAATATCTTCTTCAGGGGAACTCGTGCTCATTTGAATCAATCCATGCTCATGCCGGGAAATATGATTGTCCTCGTTTATAAAAACAACCCTGCTGCAGTTCGGGCAGGCAATTTCAAAAACGTCCTGTTCATCCAGGATTTCAGGATCGATGTATACTTTTTCGGCGCAGTCCGGGCACTCTACTTCCATATAATCAGTATCGTCGGAGAGTTCATCTTTATCATCGTAAAACTGATCCTCAAGAATAGAAAGGTCCTCGTCAACACTTTCCAGGTAGTCTTTAAGATGGCTGCAGGACTTGTCCAGTTCTTCAACAGAGCCGGAAAAAGAATCTAAAACACCGATTATTCCCTTGATCAGCTGAACTTCCCCTGACCCCTCATCTAGACTCAAGCCTGCTGAAAGGCCCTGCAAATAGGCTACCTTAGATCTTAACCCGTTAGTTTCCATTTTTAAAACCCCCTTGACTAAGCTTAAAAGTTTTTCAGGCTTTTATAGTATTTCACTTGCCCGGGGGTATTAAACATTGGCGCTGTTTCAGGCCCTTTTCAGGTATTGCCCTGTTCTTGTATCGATTTGAAGAATGTCCCCAACGTTGATAAAAAAGGGAACCTGAACAGTATAGCCGGTTTCCAGGACGGCCGGCTTGGATCCGCCGGAAGCTGTATCGCCTTTTATGCCGGGTGTCGTTTCGACAACTTTCAGCTCGACAAAATTGGGCAAATCAATGCCGATTGAACTGCCCTGGAACATCAACACGTTTATCGTCATATTTTCTTTGATAAACTTAACCGCCTCACCCAATTCCTCTTTGCTCAGTGAAATCTGTTCAAAAGTTTCCATGTCCATAAAATAATGATTGTCGTCGTCATTGTACAGATACTGAGCCGAGCGCCTTTCCACGTGTGCACGCGGTAATTTTTCTCCCGCGTTAAAAGTTCTTTCTACGGTTGATCCGGTACGCAGGTTCTTGATCTTGGAACGCACAAAAGCTGCTCCCTTTCCGGGCTTTACGTGCTGAAAGTCAATTACTTGATAAACGTCGCCGTCAATGTTGATCGTCAGGCCTGTCCGAAAATCATTGGTGGAAATCAAGGTTTTCGCCTCCTTTCACTTCTGCTGTAAAAAACAACTGTTTGTTTTAGGATTATTATAATACTATCAGGTGATCCCTCGGCGCATTGGTAAGCAGCCGCGCTCCTTTTTCCTCAACCAGAACCATATCCTCTATACGCACTCCGCCCCAGCCGGGAAGATAAACCCCCGGTTCAACAGTTATTACCATGCCTGCCTGAAGTATAGTCCCGTCCTTTGCTGAAATTACAGGGTTTTCGTGTACAATCAGCCCTACACCGTGTCCTGTGCTGTGACGAAAGTTTTTGCCGAAATGATATTTCTCAATAACGTTGCGGGCTGCCAGATCAACATCGGAAGCTTTTACTCCCTGTCTGATTGAATGAACACCTGCGTCATGAGCTTCAAGAACAATCCGGTAAATACGTTCCTGCATTTCCGTAGGAGCGCCCAGGCAAACAGTTCTGGTAATATCTGAACAATAATTATTGAACTCGCATCCAAAATCCATCGTTACAAGATCACCGATCTCAAGTTGTTTGTCTGATGCCACTCCGTGAGGCATTGCCCCCCGTACCCCGGAGGCGACTATTGTATCAAAGGAGATTTTTTTTGCTCCTCCTCTACGCATAAAATACTCCATTTCCAGAGATATTTCAACCTCTGTACAGCCAGGTTTGAGGAAACTAAGAATATGCGCAAAAGCCTCATCAGCCATCCTGGCTGAATTTATCATCTGCGCGATCTCATCCTGACTTTTTATTATTCTCAAATTCTCAACCATACCGGCGGCGGGGACTAAAATGCCGTCGTGGACCTTTTCGCTTAACTCGAGGAATTGTTTATGCGTCAAAAAATCTTCTTCATAACCAAGACGTGATATTTTCCAATCCTGCAAAGAGGTTTTTATTAAATCAAAAGTGGAAGTTTTTATTTCCATAACCTGCCACTGCTTGCACTCATGTTCCGCCTGTTCTATATAGCGGAAATCGGTAAGCAGAAAAAGCTGTTCCCGGGTGACCACCAGGGAGCCGGCGGTTCCGGAAAATCCGCTCAGGTATTTACGGTTTTCCGGCTTCATCACAAGCAGGCCGTCTATTTCCTTTTGGCACAGCCTGTCTCTTAAAAGGTCAACTCTTCTTTTCATTTTTCCTCTTTCTTAACCAGGCTTGCCGCAGCCCTTAAACCAAGCAAGTAGCTTTCCGCCCCAAATCCGCTGATCTGTCCCGCAGCCACAGGGGAAATTACGGAATGCCGGCGGAACTGTTCACGGGCGTAGATATTGGATAGGTGAACCTCAACTACCGGAATTGATATTGCCGCCGCGGCGTCCGCCAAAGCGTAACTGTAATGTGTAAAAGCTCCGGGGTTGAAAACCACCGCGTCTGTTTCGGGCGCGGCGTTGTGAAGCCAGTTTATTAACTCGCTTTCAGAATTTGACTGACGGCATTCAAGCTCAACATTTAATTCAGCCGCCAGCCGCTGCAGGAGCGAGTTAATTGTTTCCAGGGATAAAGACCCGTAAATTTCCGGTTCACGCTTTCCAAGCAGGTTAAGGTTTGGCCCGTTAAGGACTAGAATTCTCAAGAAAACAACTTCCCTTCCTTTAATGTCCGCTGACGACCATCCGGGCAATACGCACTGTGGGTGAACCCTGGCTGCCGAAGAAAGTCAGGTCACTGCCTATTCCGTCGATTTGCTGAAGGACTTCCTGAATATTGCCGGCAATGGCAATTCCCCTGACAGGTTTGGTCAGCTGTCCGTTTTCGATTAAAATTCCGGTTGCTCCAACCGAAAAGTCGCCCGAAATAGGGTTTGCCGTATGCATACCGATAACTTCAGTTATATAAATACCGCTTCCGGTAGAATTGACAAGTTCATCCGGAGCATAAACGCCGGGTTGAATGAAGAAGTTTGTAGTCCCGACATCAGGCGCGCTTTTATAAGAAGACCGCATGCAGTTGCCGGTAGAGGCGCCGTTTTCTTTGGCGGCAGTATAAGTGTTGTGCAGGTATCCTTTAAGAACTCCCCCCTCTATTAACGTCTTCCTGGACATCTGTACCCCTTCACCGTCAAAAGGAGCGGAAGCGATACCGCTCTGCATAATCCCGTCGTCTATAATATTTACCGCCTGTGCCGCAACAGGCTGGTTAACTTTTCCTATAAAAAGGGAACGTCCTTTTTGAACCGCTTCGGCGGTAAGCGCAGGACCAAGTAAGTTCAAAAATCCGGCTGCTACATAGGGATCAAACAAGACGGCGGTTTTTCGTGTTGAAACGGGTTTTGCGCCCAACATCCGGACGGCGCGAAAAGCCGCCTCACGGCCAATTTTTACTGCGTCAAGATCGTCAAAACGCAGGAGGTAATCCATAGCAAATCCAGTTTGCTGATCTTCCCCTTCTCCGGCTACCAGTGAGAGGTAAACTCCGCAATATGTCGCCCGGTAGGAATTTTTTATTCCCTTGCTGTTGACGAGTATTACACATGCCTCCACGTCCTGGTAGTTCGAGCTTTCGATTATCTTTACCCGCGGGTCAAAATCCCGCGCGGCCTCCTCCATCGCCTTGGCAAGGTCAATTTTTGTCTCGACAGGAGTGTTAATAACCGCAGGATCGTAAATATCCAGCTCAGGGTATAGGGGAGAAGGTGATGGTAATATCCGGTATGGATCAGCGGCTGTCTCACGGGCATTTGCTATTGCCTGATCAGCGATATTTTTTAGAGACGCCTTTTCCAAATCGGAAGTATAGGCAAACCCAACCTTTCCATTCTGTACGACGCGTAAACCCAGGCCCCGATCCAGGGCTACTTTTATTGTCTCGGTTTGGCCCTCACGGACTTCGGCAGAAAATTCCCTGTTGTAACTAAGAAAAGCTTCAGCTTCGCCTGCTCCAGCCAGCTTGGCGCTTTTACACGCAGACTCGGCCAAATTTAATAATGCTTGCTCATCCAACACTACTTTTTCGCTCCTTTCCTCAAAGTAGTATTATTCAATAAAATCAGTCGTATTCCTTTTTTGGCCGGAGAAAACTGCGGTATTTTTCCAGTTGAACGTTTTACCTCCTAATGGGTGTAAATGTTGGTGGTCAAAGCAAAAATATTTCTAAGAGATGCAGGCGATAATTCCTCGACCCGCGCTTCTATCACTGAAGAAGGATCGAGCATGGCAAGGATGGCCACACGCTCGCCGGAATCTTGTTTCGTATAAAAACCGAGAATACAAAACTGCTCATCGGAGCCGAAAACTCTCCGTGTTACTATGTCACCGATCCTCATTTCATGAAAACCTCCCTGAACTTCTTTGGCAAACTTGTGTTTAAAAAGTCAGTCCTTCTAGATAAAAAATATGCTCCAATTAAAAATGTGTGTATCTTTGGCAAGAATATCTTGCTGCATATTTAAGGAAGAATATAAACAAAATAAAAAAAGTTCTTACTTGAGGGGGAAAATAATATGGATAACGGAGAATTTAAACAGGTACTGTCTGAGTGGGGAAACTGGAAGAATTTCTTGGGCCAGGCGGTGGAATTTGCCGATGAGTTGGGCATCGGCAGGGAGCGCATCCTTTCTTTAGCTCAGCAAGCAGGTGATTTGCTTGCTGAAAATGTCGACCCGGGCAATCCGGAACAAAAAACTGTGAAAGAACTTTGGTCAGTAGCAAATGAAGAGGAAAAACACATTCTGGCCTCTCTGATGGTCAGACTTGTATCAAACAAGTAAGCCCGCGTAAGGTTGTTAAATAGGAGACACAAGGGGACGGTTCTCCTGTGCTTAGTGAAGCAAGTAAACACAGGAGAACCGTCCCCTTGTGTCGCCTTGCTTGCCCTTGTGTCGCCTTGCTTGGTAACACAGGAGAACCGTCCCCTTGTGTCGCTTGTGTCGTCAACTTGTGTCCTTGCAATTGTGTCAAAGACCTTGTGTCAAAGAAAATCAGAAGCGTTGAATATATCAACAACCACAGCCTTTTTGGCGCTAAATGCGCCTGATCTGGCCGTTTGAAGAAACCTGTGTTCCTCCGACAATAAGTTCGCGGATTAAGAGTGTCGGCTGTGCATCGCTGACCGGAACTCCCTGGCCATCCTTTCCACAGGTGCCTATTGTAAAACCTAAATCACGGCCCACCATTTCCAGGATTTTAAGCGCTTCAGGGCCGTTGCCGGTCAGAGTTGCTCCCCTTACCATGGGACCGACCTGGCCGTCAACGATCAGGTATCCTTCCGCAACATCGAAAACAAAATCGCCCGTTGTTGTGTTTACCTGGCCGCCGCCCATTTTTTTAACCAGCAGGCCGTTCTTGATCTGGCTGATAATTTTTTCCGGATCAGCCTTGCCCGGGGCGATAAAAGTGTTGCCCATCCGGGGAATAGGCTTGTGCTGGTACGATTCCCGCCTTCCGTGTCCGTTAGAGCGCTTTCCATCCCTGCCGGCTGTCATCCTGTCATAAAGATAATCTTTGAGAATCCCGTCCTCGATCAGGATCACTTTGCGGGAGGGCGTTCCTTCGTCATCAAAACGGTATGAGCCATAACGGTCAGCCAGAGTTGCGTCATCAATAATGGTTGCTTCTTTGGAAGCTACCTGCTCGCCCATCTTTCCGGCATACACTGAAAGCTTCTTCTGGACAAGATCTGCTTCAAGCCCGTGGCCGCAAGCCTCGTGTACCATAGTGCCTCCGGCCTCTCCCGACATTACGACGGGAAATTTTCCTGCCGGAGCCGGTTTGGCATGCAGCATTTCAATTGCTCTTTCGCCGGCTTTCCTGCCCAGTTCCTCCGGGGGGAAACGCTTTAAAAGATCAAAGCCCGCTAAACTCCCTGCCGCTTCATACCCTGTCTGGATAACCGCGCCGTCTCCGGCGACGGCATGGACCAGGAATCTAGTGCGGATGCGTTCATCTTCAACGAAGTCCCCTGAGCTGTTGGCTATAGTTACCTGCTGGATGACATCTCCATAACCGACCATCACCTGCTTGATCAGTTCGCTGTTAACCTGGCGCGTCGCTTTATCGGCAGCTTCGACCATTGCCGCTTTGCGGGATGTTTCCACTTTATCCGGGCGTTCCGGGAAAGGAAAATCTACCGTAGGTTTTACCTTGCGCAGGTCAAAATTGTATTCTTTCTTGTCGGCTGTTTTGACCGTGCGGCCGACCGTCCTGGCGATTTCCAGCAGGCTTTCCTTGCTCAGGTCATTTGTATAGGCATAGGCGGTCATATCACCGGCCAGGACCCGCAATCCGGCGCCGGCGTCTATGCCGGAATGGACCCGTTCTATTTTTCCCCCTTCGGCCGAGATTCCGGTAGTAATTTTCTTCTCCACAAAAATATCAGCAAAATCTCCCCCGTTGGCCAAGGCGAGATCAAGGACTGTCTTCAGAGTTTTCTTGTCGATCATTTACTCACCTCTTTTATGAATATATTTACCATAAGGTACTTCTATTATTGATCAATTTATTTTCTTAAACCGTCTTTTAGCCGAGAACTGTTCCGATCCTGACCGGATGACCGCGCAAAAAATCAACTGCCGGAAGGCGTTTGCCGCCCTGCAACTGCAGTTCTTTCACATTCACCAGGCCGGGATTGGCCTGGACCACAAGGCCGTCGGGGCCGGAAACAACCACCTGCCCCGGTATTGTTACTTCCTTTGAACATTCAAGATCGACAGCTTCCACCCGCCAGATCTTGAGAATTTTCTCATCAATGGTAGTTTTAGCCCCTGGCCAGGGATTCATTCCCCGCACATGATTAAAAATTATGCCGGCGGGGGCGTTCCAGTCAAGGACCTCATCTTCGGAAGAGATAATGCGCGCGTAGGTGGCTTTTGAATGATCCTGGGGGACGGGTTTTAAACCATCTGCTTCCATCAGTTGCAGGGTTTTAACAAGAAGCTTCGCTCCCAGTGGAGCCAGGCGGTCATGCAGGGTTCCAACAGTGTCCTCCTTATGGATCGGTAACGCTTCCTGAAGCAGAATATCGCCGCTGTCCAGGCTTTCGTTGATGAGCATGGTTGTAATTCCGGTTATATTTTCACCGTTCATAATCGCCCGGTGAATCGGGGCGGCGCCACGGTACTGCGGCAGCAAAGAGGCATGGACGTTGATGCATCCCCGGACAGGCAGATCAAGGATGACCCTGGGCAGAATCCTGCCAAAAGCAACGACGACAATTACATCAGGGGATAGTTTCTCTAACAGTCTGATAAACGCAAAGTCTTTCAAGTTTAAAGGCTGGTAAATATCCAGACCGTTAAGAGCCGCCTCTTCTTTAACCGCACTGGGAATGTCTTTTTGCCCTCTTCCCTTTGGTCGGTCAGGCTGAGTAACAACACCGGCTACCTGAACCCCTTCTTTTAAGAGGGCTTTCAAACAGGGTACAGCAAATACGGGCGTACCCATAAAGATGACACGCATCTTGAAAACTTCCTTTATTCGACTACTTTTCGTAAATTCGTTGCCTTATCGGTAAAAATAATTCCTTCAAGGTGATCGATTTCATGCTGCAAAGCTCTGGCCTGATAACCCTTGGCATCTATTTTAATTTCCTCACCATTACGTTTGAGCCCCTTCACCAGCACCCGGACTGCCCTGACAACATCTCCGGCCATTCCCGGCAGGCTTAGGCATCCTTCTTCGGAATTATCACTTCCGGACTGTTCGCAAATTTCCGGATTGATCAACTCAATGAGTTTTTCGCCGGTATCAACCACGATTGCCCGTTTGGACACGCCTATCTGAGGAGCGGCGAGACCGACTCCTTTATAGCTGTACATCGTATCGCGCAGGTCATCAAGCAGTTTATTTATGCTTGGTGTGATAGCTGTAATTTTCTTCGCTTTTTCCCTCAAGATTCCGTTGTCTTCACCATATTTGATAATCTGATATACTGCCAAGAGCTGTTTTCCCCTTTCGCTTCAAAACATATTCTGAGGTTCTATGTCAACAATGATTCTGATTTTAGAAGATGGATAGCGGTGATCAAATTCATTAAGACAGGCTCTTGAAATATCCTGAAGCTGCTTAACAGATAATGCTCTAGAAATCAAGTGCCAGCGGTAGCGATTTTTTATCCTGTTTACCGGGGCGGGTACGGCGTTAAATACTTGTACCTGGTTATTAAGTCCCTCACTGTTAACAATTTCACTTAATATATTATACAAAGTTTTGGCTGCATTTTCTACTTCCATATGGACCGTTCCCGTAAAAAGGAATCTGCAAAGGGATGTGAATGGCGGGTAATTTAAAATTTCCCGGTTTTTTATTTCCTGTTCAAAAAAGGCCTGATAATCATGTTCACTGGCTGAAGTAATTGCAAAGTGTTCAGGTGAGTGTGTCTGAATCATCACTTCACCTCCGAGATCGCTTCTGCCTGCACGCCCCGCCACCTGGGTAAGGAGCTGAAAAGTTCTCTCGGCAGCCCGGAAGTCCGGCATATACAGCGTCAGATCGGCATTTACTACGCCTACAAGAGTAACTGCGGGGATATCCAGTCCTTTGGCAATCATCTGGGTGCCGATCATGATGTCTGCATTACCCTGACAAAAAGTATCCAGTATTTTTTGATGGGATCCCTTGCGCGACGTGGTGTCGCTGTCCATCCGCAGGACCCTGGCGTCAGGAAACAGGCGTTTTATTTCGAGTTCAATTTTCTGGGTCCCCGTTCCGGAATAGCTTATATAACTGCTTCTGCAGGATGGGCAAAACCTTGGGGCGCCGACAGTATAATTGCAGTAATGGCAGACCAGGCGTCCGTTAATGTGGTAGGTCAGTGATATGTCACAATGGGGGCATTTCATGACCTGGCCGCATTCCCTGCATGATATGAATGTTGAGAATCCCCTTCTGTTTAAAAACAAAATAGTCTGCTCGTTTTTGCCCAAACGATCTTTAATTGAAGAGAGCAGAGCCTGGCTGAACAGTTCCTGGTTGCCCTTTTTTATTTCTTCCCTCATATCAACAACCTGGATTTTGGGGAGGGATCTCTTTTCAACACGCTCGCTGATTGTAAGGAGTTGGTAAGCTCCGGCGAAAGAAGCGCTGAAAAATGATTCCACAGATGGTGTCGCGCTTCCAAGAACGACGACTGCCTGCTTGTTTTTTGCAATTTCAAGCGCTGCCGTACGCGCATGGTAACGCGGACTTTCTTCTTGTTTATAAGATGGTTCATGTTCTTCGTCGATAACGATTAGTCCCGGATTCTGAACAGGCGCAAACAGAGCCGAGCGTGTTCCCATGACCACATTTGCGCTGCCCTCTTTAATCCGCAGCCATTCATCACGCCGTTCCCCGTCAGAAAGGCGGCTGTGCAGGATTGCGACTTCTTCCCCGAATCTCGAGTGAAAAGTATTCAGCATCTGCGGCGTAAGAGCAATTTCCGGCACCAGGATCAAAGCCTGCCTTCCCATTCTAAGCGCAGCAGCCACACTGTGGCAGTATACCTCAGTTTTTCCGCTTCCTGTAATCCCGTTAAGCAAAAAGACTTCATGCTCTTTTTTCTTCAGCCGGTCGAAGATCGGATCAAAAGCTGTCTTCTGTTGGGCAGTCAAATCAAAAGGCCGGGATTCAACAAAGTTGTTTAATAGATGTTTGCCTGCCCGTTTTTGGGCGATTAGCAGTCCTTTGGCTGTTAACGCATCTATTGCTGAGACGGAAACCTTTGCTGCTGCGGCCAGTTCAAGGCGTGTTAAACCAGGTTGGGATAAAGCGGTTTCCCAGGCAGTTTTTTGGGAAGGAGCGCGTTTAAAAACAACCTCTAATCCTGGGGGGCTTAAAGGCCAGAGACCCGGCGCCTGTCGTGAAGAACGGGCAAGCCGGGGCCAAATGATTGTTTGCAGCGCACTGACGGTGGGGCATAGATAATACGAAGACATCCACAGGGCAAGGTTTAACTGTTCGTGGGTAAAAACAGGCCCTCTGTCGATAACTGCGGAAAGATCTTTAATGCCTGCGGGTTCAGGCCCGTCAGGATTTCTCAGGCTTGTAACGTAGCCTTCAATTTTTTGCCTGCCAAAGCTGATTTGCACCAGACTGCCCGTAGTTACCTGCCCTTCGAGGGCAATAGGAACCCGGTAGGAAAAAGTTCGATCAAGCCGTCGTGCAGGCAGGTTAATTAAAACTTCGGCGTGCATATCTTGCTCCTACCCAAAAGGCAACTCTTATAGTTTGAAAAAGTTTTTGTTTGTTGCTAGGGGCATTGGCGGTGCAGCAGCAATGCAGCGTCAAGGATCCGGCCCGCTACATCAAGCTTGTCCATTAATGGGAGGTCAATTATTTCCCCGTTGCGGTAGATTAATTTAACAATATTTGTGTCTGAGTCAAATCCGGCCCCTGGAAGGGTAATATCATTAGAAACTATCAGATCGAGGTTTTTTTGCTCAATTTTTTGACACGCTGATTCGATCATGTTTTCAGTTTCGGCGGCAAAACCAACGAGCACCTGATTGGGCTTCTTTATTTTTCCGATTTCCATTAGAATGTCAGTGTTTTTTTCAAACTCAATAACAAGGTTCTTATCCTTATCTTTTTTAATCTTATTTTTTGATGGTTTTGCAGGCCTGAAATCGGCGACTGCGGCTGCTTTGATCACTACGTCGAAATTTGGAAAAATATCTACCACGGCGCATTGCATTTCCGCTGCAGTTTCAACCGGAATAAATCTTATTCCAGGTGGAGTGGGTAAATTTGTAGGCGCAGAGACTAATGTAACATCAGCGCCCCTTGTTGCTGCGGAGCGGGCAAGGGCAAATCCCATTTTCCCCGAACTCCTGTTTGAAATAAATCGTACAGGATCCAGCGGCTCTCTTGTCCCACCGGCGGTAATCAGGACGGAAATTCCTCTAAAGTCTCCTGCCGGGGAAATAAGTTGAATAATCTGCTGGTAGATTAGTTCTGGTTCGGGGAATCTTCCCTGGCCATGTTCACCACAGGCCAGGTATCCTGTTCCCGCTTCCATAATCAGATAGTTTAATTCTTTTAACCGGGCCAGATTGGCCTGCGTGGCCGAATTATTGTACATATGAACGTTCATGGCGGGACAGATCAAGACAGGGCAGGTAGCTGCCATTACTATAGTTGTTAAAAGATCATCTGCAATTCCATGAGCTATTTTCCCCAAAATATCAGCAGTTGCAGGCGCTATGGCAATTAAATCGGCCTTTTGGGCTAATGCAATATGGGGTATATGGAAATCGGACGGCGCTCCAAAAGAACCCGTATGAACATGATTTTTTGTAAGCGCCTGAAAGGTCAGGGGTGTTACAAATTTTTGGCCTGCGTCTGTCATTACCACATGTACGTCAACCCCCGTTTTGCTCAATAAACTAGCCAGGTTTGCCGCCTTAAAGGCAGCGATACTGCCTGTAATACCGAGAGTGACAAACTTACCCGCCAGCATCTTGTTACTTCCTCCCCTGCCGCGTATGCAAAAATTTTACCCTGTCGTTGGCTATATCCTGTAAAGCCATTGTAACAGGCTTATTGCCGTTATTGTTATTGGCAACCTTACCGCTTTCTTCAGTTTCTGTAATAAAACGCGCTCTTTTAGCGGTAATGACCACAAGAGAATAACGGTTATCAACTTTACGCATTAAAACATCCAGGGATAGTTTGTTCATTCTTTTCCCCCCAGGTATATATTTTGCGTCCTCATTTCAACCGCCAGGTACGGCATTTTTCAGCCACTATGATAGATTGGACCTTTAAAACAACTTCGTCAACCCGGTCGTTAACTACTGCGTAATCATAAAGCTTAAGGTATTCAAATTCTTCTTCCGCCCAACTTAATCGTTTTTTTATATCCGCTTTAGGTTCACTCGCTCTTTTTGTTAAGCGGGATTCCAATTCATCCTGACTTGGGGGAAGGAGAAAAATCAAAACCGCTTGAGGGAATTTTTGCTTGACCTGTATGCCTCCCTGGACGTCTATCTCAAGAAGCACATCTTTACCGCCGGACAGAGCGCATTCTACAGGCAACCGAAGTGTGCCATAGAAATTGCCATAAATTTGAGCCCATTCTAAAAATTCCTGACGGTCTATCTTTTTGCGAAATTCATCTGCCGGAAGAAAATAATAACTACTCCCGTTAACTTCACCTTCTCTGGGAAGACGGGTAGTAGCAGATATGGAGTAAACCAGGTCTTTCGTTTTTTCCAGCAGAGCCTTTGCCACAGTACCTTTTCCTACTCCGGAAGGCCCTGACATTATAGTTAAAATACCCTGCTCCATCATGTCAACCTATTTATTTTTCCTGCTCTTCAACTGCTGTAGAGTGCGCCTCTTTGCTGCCAAGGCGGTTTGCCACTGTTTCGGGTTGGACGGCTGATAAAATCACATGGTCGCTGTCTGTAATGATCACAGCTCTTGTACGGCGGCCGTAAGTAGCGTCCACCAGCATGCCGCGATCACGAGCTTCGTTGATAATTCTTTTAATAGGCGCCGATTCAGGACCGACAATTGC
This sequence comes from Desulfotomaculum sp., assembly GCA_003485325.1. Classification (GTDB taxonomy): domain Bacteria; phylum Bacillota; class Desulfotomaculia; order Desulfotomaculales; family Nap2-2B; genus 46-80. The sequence goes on along the minus strand of DMZI01000056.1, from coordinate 17,293 downwards.
TATGATCCGGTTAGCCGAAACAATATTTCCAAACCCTATGTTGATTAATTTAATATCCATCTTTCCTCCCCTGTTCTTGAAATGTGAAATATTTAACTACTCCACATTTTGAACTTGTTCGCGAATTTTCTCAAGTTCACTCTTAACCTCGACAGCAGTTTGACTGATCAGTAAGTCGTTGGCTTTGGAAGCAATCGTATTTATCTCACGATTAATTTCCTGGATTAAGAAATCAAGTTTGCGCCCTACAGGTTCTTCTGCATCTAAAGACGAGATCAATTGTGAAAGGTGACTTTGGATGCGTACATTCTCTTCGGTGATATTGGAACGCTCCGCAAAAAAAGCTACTTCGGTAACCATTCTTCCGGGGTCAACCCTGCTTTCGGGCAATAACTCCTGCAGTCGTTGATTAAGTCGCGTCCTATATTCCTGTGTAACAAGCGGCGCCCGTTTTTCTATCTCAGAGTTTAGCTGTTTAATCTTTTTTATGCGGCAGCGGATATCTTCCTGAAGCCTTTTTCCCTCTTTGCTGCGCATTTCCAACAAAGAGCCAACTGCTTCCTCAAGCGCCTGATGAACAACCGGCCAAAAATTTTCAATGTCATCATCAGGTTCTTCCAAAGTCAGCAGGCCGGGAAGAGATAAAATATGTTCAGGACCGACTTCCCCGGAAATATTTAATTCGCTGAATACTTCTTTTATTGCCTTATAATACGATGTAGCAAGATTTTTGTCAACTTTCACCTTTATAATTTTACTGGCTGATTCTTCAACCGTAAAATAGCAATCGACACGTCCGCGGGAAATTTTTGACTGAACGTATTGGCGGACCCTGTCTTCAAGTTGATTCATGCTTTTAGGCAGTCTAACGACTACTTCACTGTATCGATGGTTTACCGCCTTTAACTCTATGGTTAGTTTTTTTCCTAAAGCTGTAGCTTCTCCCCGGCCATAGCCAGTCATGCTTCTGAGCAAGGAATTTCCTCCGTTATCATTATTATTTAATATCAATATCTTTAAAAAAGTTTTCTATGCGGTTGAGGCCTTCTGTAATATTCTCCATGGAAGTGGCGTAAGAAAGCCGGAAGCAGTTGTCGTCACCGAAAGCAACTCCCGGAACTACGGCTACCTTTGCCTCTTCTAAGAGGATGCCGGCCAAATCGGATGAACTGTTTAACTGTCTTCCTTTATATGAGCATCCCAAATAGTTTTTAATGCAGGGAAACAGATAGAAAGCTCCCTCGGAGAGGCGGCAGGCAACGCCTTTTATTGCCGTCAACCTCTCATACATATAATTCCTCCTCTTTTCAAATTCAATCACCATTTTTTTCGATGGTTCCTGAGTTCCGGTCAAAGCGCTTACACTTGCCGCCTGGGCAATGGATGTTGGATTCGAAGTCGAATGGCTCTGCAGATCGGACATGGCCTTTGCAACAGGCAGACAGGAGGATGAATAACCAATACGCCATCCGGTCATTGAATATGCCTTTGAGACGCCATTGATAATAACCGTCTTTTCTTTTAAGGCAGGGTCGAGAGATGCAATACTGACATGTTCGCTGCCGCCGTAAACAAGCATTTCATAGATCTCGTCCGAAACGATTGTAATGTCCTTATCAATTAAAAATTCTCCCAGCGCAGTCAGTTCGCTCCTGCTGTATACCGTACCGGTAGGGTTGCAGGGGGAATTTAAAATAAGCATCGCGGTCCGTTCATTGAATACGGATTTCAATTTATCAACAGTCAATTTATAGCCGTTTTCCGCTTCTGTTTCTACTATTACGGGTGTAGCTCCGGCCAACTTGATCTGCTCAAAGTAACTGACCCAGTACGGCGCCGGGACGATAACCTCCCTGCCCGCTTCGCAGAGGACCTGGATTGCGTTATACAGGCAGTGTTTGCCCCCTGCCGAGACAACAATTTGATCGGTATTATAATCAAGACCATTGTCCTTTTTGAACTTTTCAACAATTGCCTGCTTTAAGGCCGGTATACCCGATACCGGTGTATATTTAGTCATTCCTCTTTGGATGGCTTCAATAGCGGCCTGTTTAATATGCTCCGGAGTATCAAAATCCGGCTCACCCGCTCCAAAATTTATAACACTTTCTCCGGACGCAATAAGTTTCTTTGCCTGGGCGTCGATGACCAGTGTGGGTGATGGGCTGAGCTTCAATGCTCGTTCTGACAGTATCATTATCAAACCTCCTAAATAAAATACAAGGGGACGGTTCTTGTGTATTTGTCCTGAAAAAATCTTGCATTAGGAAGGCCAACTGTTAAGCGTGCTCATGTTTGCAAGGCCAAAATCGCATTATAAGCATTGACCTTCCTTTGTTGATGAATTTTCAGCCTTTAAGCTGGCGTTGCATAAGTAACATGATATTCTATCCTTGTATTAGAAGCTGAACTTACCGATGTTTTGTCTGATTCTTTCCATCGCTTCTTTTAAGCGTCCGGTATCAACAGTTATCGAAATACGGCAATAACCCGCCCCGTTGGCGCCATATCCGGTTCCCGGAGTGATCACGACCCCTGCCTTTTCAAGGACAAGTTCGGCAAAGGACTCGGATGTGTGTCCTGCCGGGACGGGGATCCAGAGGTAAAAAGCCGCCCTGGGCTTTTCAAGCCGCCACCCGAGTGAATTAAGGCAGTCAACAACAATATCCCTTCGCTCGCTGTATATCTTATTTACTCTTTCCAGTTCGTTATAAGTTCCGTTTAGCCCTGCGACAGCAGCTTTCTGAATTGCCTGGAACTGGCCGGAATCAATGTTGGATTTGAAGCGTCCAAGCGCGTCTATAGCGTCGGGATTGCCTGCCGCCCATCCGATACGCCAACCGGTCATGTTATATGTTTTGGACATGGAATGAAATTCTATTCCTGCTTCTTTTCCGCCCTTAATCTGTAAGAAAGAGGGATGCCTGTATCCGTCATAAGTTATTTCAGTATAGGGTGTGTCGTGGCAGATAAGCACCCCGAACTCGTTGGAAAAAGCGACGGCCTCCTGGAAAAATCTTTCGTCCGCCACTGCCCCGGTAGGATTGTTGGGATAATTAAGGAACATCATCTTGGCCTTTTTGGCCACTTCTGTCGGAATTTCCGAGAAATCGGGCAGAAATTTATTTTTTTCCTTAAGCGGCATGTAATGCGGTTGTGCGCCTGCTAGTATGGAGCCGATGCCATATACCGGGTAACCGGGGTCGGGTACCAGCGATATATCGCCCGGATCAAGGTAGCACCAGCAGATATGGGCGATTCCTTCCTTTGATCCGATCAGGTTGACTACTTCGTTTTTCGGATCCAGTTCGACATTAAAACGCCGCTTGTACCATCCGGCCACAGCCTGCCTGAATTCGAGCATGCCTACTGAAGAAGGATACTGGTGATTGACAGGGTTTCTTGCTTCTTTAATCAATTCCTGGATTATGTGCTCTGGTGTGGGCATGTCCGGATCACCTATGCCAAGGCTTATTACATCCACACCCTGAGCCTTTTTGTGATCAATCAACTGCTCAATACGGGCAAAAAGGTAAGGGGGCAGTTTTTGCAGCCGCTGTGCTTCGATAAATTTCATGACTTAAAAACCTCCCAGGATAAAAGTATATATTATAAAGTGAAATCGCCGCAAAACACTTCTTCGGCGGACCCTGTCATATAAACGTGATTGTCCTTCGCCCACTCTATGAAAAGGGCGCCCAGGGCAAGATGGATGGTTGCTTTCCTGTCTGTCAGGCCGTTTAAAACACATCCCACCAGTGTTGCGCATGATCCTGTTCCGCAGGCCAGCGTTGCCCCCGCCCCGCGCTCCCAGACACGCATTTTTATTTCCGTGCGGCTGAGGACCTGAACAAATTCTACATTAGTCCTTTCCGGAAAAGAGGGATGGTTTTCGATTGGCGGTCCCCACTGCGCCAAAGGAACAGTTTCCGGATCGTTTACAAAAATGAGGCAGTGCGGATTTCCCATTGAAACGGCTGTAATTTGCCAGACATGATTGCTGACCGCAAGCAGTTCGTTTATTACCTGACCGGGTGGGCCGGTCATAGGGATCTCTTTTCTTTCCAGTCGTGGTTCCCCCATATCTACTTTTACGGCGTCAAACTTTCCATTTTTAAGAATAATCTCCGGCAGGATAATACCGGCTAATGTTTTTATCCTGATTTGTTCGCGTGGAACAATTCTCTGCTCGAACAGGTATCTGGCGACGCAACGGGTTGCGTTGCCGCACATCTGAGCTTCGCTGCCGTCAGGATTAAAAATGCGCATTCTTGCGTCCGCCTGTTCGTCGGGCAAAATTAAAACCAAACCGTCTGCGCCGATACCCAACTGGCGGTGACATACTTTACTGGCCAGACTGCTCAAATCTGCTCTCAGACAATCTTTATCTTTCAATAAATCGACCAATACAAAATCGTTACCCAGTCCGTGAACTTTTCTAAATTGCATATTATGCCTTCTTTTTATACAAATTGCTAGCTTGTATTCTCCCGATTTTAATTATCTCCTGCAAAAACCTGAAAAGAATATTGTATTCTTAAATAAATAAAGGTTTGATAATATCAAGGACTTCCTGCACCTTTTGTTTGGCTTCGGGATCCTTTTGATCGATTAAGCGTTGAGCCTCGTCCACTTTTGCTGAAAGGCTGTGATCCAAAAAACCGCTGATGCTCATGTAGGCGGACAGGCGCCTGTCCAGCCATACTCTTAAACGTTCGTGTTCGGGTTTCTGGAGGTGATTGTTAATCTTTTTCAGTATAGCCTCTTTGTCCCGGGGAAGCTGGCCTTCGATTTCCCATAGCAGGTTGACCATCTGGTCGCTGATCAGGTAAGAGCTGCAGTTTAAGTTCTCCACAAAAAGGCCTATTTCAGCGACAACCTCATCCTCATTGAGGGCGAAGAACTCTCCGGCCAGAACCTTGTCATACATAGGACTGTTTCGACGCGGCGTAAAGCTCCTCAGCCTGATAAAATCGGCGTCGATCTCGTTTAATACCCTTGCCGACTCAACAGCGTGGCGGTCCGACCATTTTCTTCCGCCAAGGCCCGGCATAATGTATTCACTTAAGGTAATTCCCGCAGCTTTTGTTTTTTTGCCCGCAATGATCTGTTCTTCAGCCGTGACGCCTTTTTTTACATTTTCAAGGACCTCGTTAAGTCCCGACTCCATGCCGATATGGAGGCGGCAAAGCCCCGCTTCTTTTAGCTGGCTCATCTGTTCGTCCGTCTTACGGGCGATTGTTTTTGACCTCGCGTAAGATGTAATCCTTTCAATACCCGGGAATTGCTCTTTAAGATAAACAAGTATTTCGAGCAGTTCGGGCGTGCGCATCTGAGGCGTGTTTGCATCTTGAAGAAAAACGGTTGCTCCGCCGGAATAAAGCCAGTTAGCGACGCTGAAAAGGCAGCTAAGCCTCTGGTTAACCAGTTCCTCATCATCTATCCCGTACAATTCCGGGTTGCTCTTAACCATTGCCGTGATAACTTCATTATTCACACTGCCGCCCATACCTATCTGCCAGGAAGCTGACCTTATTTCTTTAGCAAGTGTTTTAACTGTATCTATATCGGCTTTTACTTCTTCCGCAGTGCGTGCGCTGTATTTATGTTTTTTATAAGTACGACAGAATTCGCAGAGGTTCCAGGGGCAATTTCTGGTTACTCTAAGCAAAAGAGAGTGGTCTCTCCCCTCGCTGGGAGGTCTAATCGGCCCGATTTCAAACCAGCCTTTTCCGACCTTCTCCAAATCCATCTTATAAAAAGAGCCTGTTTTTCCACCTCTGTACACGGTTATCGCCCCTATTTTTTTATATTACCCCAATCTAGTATAGCATAAATGGCATCCCGGCAACAATCATCTATTTTTATGTCAGGGGGACGTATGTCAGGGGGACGGGGTTGTTGACACATCTTTGGCAAGGATTTTTTATGGTTGCTTGCAGGAGATAACAAAAAGGTAATGAATTAAAAATTAATACATTTATTTTTGAGAGCAAGTGATTGTCTATAAAAAAGCTTGAGTCACAGAAGGCAGTTTTTTTTGATATCGGATCGACGCTTGTTGAAGGTCCGGAGATTTCACCTGCGAAATATATTACGCGTCTTTTGGAACTGCCGGTCGGGGAATCGTCCCGACTGGGCCAATTGATTATGTGCAGGGAATACAAAGGATGGGAGGAACTATGCTGTGATCTGGATGAATCCTTCCGTCCCCTGACCGATCAGCAGGAGGCTGAGATTGCCAGGCTGTGGGAAGGGCAGGAAACTGCGGCGTCGGAAATAAACGAAGCTACAGCGGTTGTTGCCCGTTTTGCCGGAGAGGGATATCAAGTCGGCCTTGTTTCTAATATTTGGGCGCCCTACTACCGTTCATTTTTAAAGGCCTGCCCGGAGATAGCCAGGATTTCCGGTTGTGCAGCCCTAAGCTTTCAGACGGGTAAGAAAAAACCCTCTTTTGCTTTGCTAAAAAAGGGTCTGTCTGTTTTAGGCGCGGATCCACAGCGCTCCATTATGATCGGTGACACCTATCTTGAAGATATCCTGCCTGCAATGGAATTGGGGCTTAAGACCATCTGGGTGCTCTGCCGTCCGGAGCGCGAAAAAAGAGCGGCCGATCAGGTCCAAAAGGGGAACTGGCCTCCCCCCGACCTCACTGTTTCGAGGATAGGTGAGCTGTTAAAAACAGATCTGACACTTTTTAACAAACTTTATACAGGGGGACGGTTCTTGTGTATTAATCAACAGGTTTCTGAAAGAGATAGGGCATCTCTTGATATTGTCAAAAAGAAAAAGCAGGATGAAGAATAAGCTAAAAAGAAGGGACAGATCTATAAGCAAATACGCGAGAACCGTCCCCCTGTATAATAAAAGTAGAGGTGATCTCCGATAAAAATTTTAAAAGTAAAGTATCATACCAGTGAAGAACTAATCAAAAAACTCCGCCAGGTTTCTATGCTGACCGACCCGGAGATGTACATATACAAAGACGTGTATATCTCCCTGGAAAAGATAAAGACTGACTTTCTGGCGCCTGCTCAGAATTACGTGCTTACAGGGGAACTTCAAAAGGTGAGGGAATTGAAGTGGCAGCTAAAAGAGCACAAACTTGACCTTTTTGCCTTAAACGGCTATGTGTCGCTGCTTATGGACGGCTTCAAGGAACCTGTAGACCTGCTTCCCCCGGTGATCGAAGAGTCAGTCGAAAAAGATGGTTCTGTCTTTAATATTATTTGTGACGGAATGCACAGGGTTTTTCTCGCCCGGCTTGAGTGGGTAGTGCCTCAGGTGATTTTTATCCGGGGTATCCCAAAAGACAAACCCTATTACTCTTTTCCTGTTCCAGGCGGTTGGGAGAAAGTATCAATTACAGAGGATCTCCCCGAGGGCATAATTAAAAAATGGCACCGGATCAGGGAATATAAATCACTATACAGGAATTTCAACTCTTCCTTTGAGAATGTTGGCGGTCCTAGGGGGCGCTTTACGGCAAATATTACCAGCTAAGAAAAAACGACGGTGTTTATACAAGGGGACGGTTCTTGTGTATTAATCAGCATGTTCCAGAAAGAGATAGGACATTTAATAATATTATCAAAAATGAAAACACAGTATGAAGAAGAAGCTAAAGAAGAGAGGATAGAACTATAAGTAGTAGATACGCGAGAACCGTCCCTACTTGCCACAGGATGGTTAGCAAGCAAGAACCGTCCCTACTTGCCACGTAAACAGACACAAGAGAACCGTCCCCTTGTGTCTGCGAAAAGATTATTTTCAGGATGGGGTGCTTCTTGATGAGTTTGAATGAAGTAAGAAAGAAAAAGGGTATCGCCGCCCAGAAGATGGCGGAGAGGGTGGGCATAACAACCGCTGAACTTATTCAAATCGAACAGGGCAAACGCAAACCGCGTCTTTGTATGGCGCAGATCTGGGCTAATGCGTTGGACCTTACTTTTGAGGAATTTTCACGGCATTATTATGAAATTGCCGATCCTGCACAGCTAGCCGATTACAAAGAAGACGAGTAAAAGGAGTTAAAAAAGCAAAATGGTTATTGCAGCTTTAACCGGCAGCATTGCATCCGGAAAAAGTACAGTTGCAGGATTTTTTAAGGAACTGGGGGCATATATAATTGACTTCGATGCGCTGGGCCACGAGTTGATGAAACCCGGCCAGAAAGTCTGGCGGAAGATCGTTGATTACTTCGGAGACGGGATTTTAAACGAGGACCAGACTATTGACAGGATAAAACTTGCTTCAATAGTATTTGACGCCTCCTGGGAATTGGGCAGATTGAACGAGATGATCCATCCGGAGATTTTAAAGGAAAGCGAAAGAATTACAGAGGAAATTTTATTAAATGATCCCGGCGCCATTATCATCAAGGACGTGCCCCTGCTTTCTGAATCCTTTGCCAAAAAGATGGCCAAATATGTCATCGTAGCCTGGTCAAGCGAGGATTCCCAGATCAAGAGGCTTTCCGAAAGAGGCTTGGACGAGTTCGAGGCAAGAAAAAGGATACAAGCCCAAGCTCCCCTCAACGAGAAGTTGAAGTTTGCAGACTTTGTAATTTATACTGACCTGACAATTGAAGACACAATAGAACAGGTTGCCCAGGTTTTTAAAATACTCCGAAACCTGACTTAGCGCGGATCTTTTCGTTTGCTTCTTCCAATGTGCCGTAGCCGTGCATTTTAACCATAGCCAGCAGGGTTACCACAGCCCCGTTGATCCCCTTTGACTTAAGCCTCAGGCAGTTTTGATAATAAAGATCCAGTGTCTTTCTGGAATAGGTAAGCAGTTCACCACGGATGTAGGTCTCCATTGAGGTTGAAGTACTGCTGTCCTGTGAACTGTATATCGGCCTGCCTCTTCCGACAATATCCGGGTATTTATTCATGGCTGCCTTCTGCCACTCAACTTCTATAGCAACTATTTTGTTGACCAGCAGAATGGTTTCTTGATCCAATTCGGGCAGCAGGTGTTTTATCTCAAAGTATTTCAGCGGCAGGGTCGACTGCATCATCCGGGCATATTTTTCGGCTAAAAGGTTTCGATTGCTGCCAGCGGCGTCATCAAGATCATTAAGGTAACTTTCCAGAGCCCCGGTCGACCAGCCGGTGAACTGGCTGGTGCGCATTATCTTAAAGGTTTTCGGATTGTCCTGGCACGATGCCCTGCCGTACATGTCCTTGACATTTTGGAACATTACAAATTCCTTGCCGACAATCTTTAAAATTAATTCCTTTCTTTCAGCCACAGGTATCCCTCCTTTTAAATGTTTATTCCGTTTATTAATTATAGTATGAATTGTATTGCGCAAAAAGCAAGCCCAAAATGAAATCAAAGGAGGGGCTGTCAAACCCCTCCAATCAGAATAATTTTTGCTGCCTGGACTTAACATAGAAAAATTAATTTATTTCATAATCATTACCGAAGTTGCCTTTATAAGTGCGCTGACATCGTCACCTACTTTTATCCCTAATCTTTGAACTGAGCCTGTAGTAATGACTGAACACATTTCCTGTCCGCCCACATCAAGGATAACCTCTGATGTTACATCGTTTGACTTAATTTCTTTAACCCGGGCTATTAACTGGTTTCTAACGCTCAAATCCATGTTCAAACCACCCTTTCTTTTTTTATCATTTTTTGTAAAAGATGAAATTTAAACAGGTTATTGACGCCATGTATCTTTTTTCTCGCCGCCAAAAGTCTACAATACCTGTTTTTTTACTCAGTTTACTTATGTTAAGGCATCATAAACACTTTTACCTTTCTGGTAAGTTATGTGAACTGGCTAAGGCCGTTCATGATGTTGTAATATTCATGCAATTCATATTATATAATATATGGTCGGAAATTGTAAAGAGCTTTTTTAAATAAAAACATGTAAATACACCATAATATACCGCTAGGCAAGATCTACAACTGTAACTCCCAAACCTCCCTCACCATGTTCTCCGAACCGGAATGATTTAATCCGGTGATCCGCTTTCAAATACTGCTGGACGGCAATACGGAGAGCTCCGGTTCCTTTGCCGTGGATTAAAAATATGCGCGCCAGGCCTGCAAGCCCCGCGTCATCCAGATATTTATCCACTTCAAGCAATGCCTCTTCAGCCCTTTTCCCGCGCAGGTCCAACTGGGATGAAATTGCCCTGGCCTTATCTATGAGTGTGCCCCCGGTGTGAACCTGACCAGCCGAAACAGCTTCTTTTTCTACAGTCCGAAGTTCGTTTAGAGGAAGAAACAGTTTAACCGCCCCAACCTGGACCTGGACGCCGCCGTTCTCAACCGTGTCTGTGATCCGGCCTCGCATATTAAACATGGGGACAAATACTTCCTGGCCGGCTGTAAACCCTTCCGCTCTTTGTTCCTGGTTTTGGGACTTTAGCGCCTGCCTGCTGTTTCCTGTCTTGATTGACTGTATTTTCCTGCGTACTTCCGAAATGGCAATTTCTTTCTCACGGGCAGATTCCCCGGCCATCCTCTCCCGGAACTCCCGGATTGTCTCTTTCGCCTCCTTCTGCATTTTTAAAACAATCCGGCCAGCTTCCTCGCGGGCTTTTTCCGTCATCGACTGGCGTTGAGAAAGAAGGTCCTCCTCCATCTTTTCATAGCGCAGCCTGGTTTCCCGGGCCTGGTCCAACAGTTTTCTCGTTTCCTCCCGCTCACCTTCAATTTTCTGACGGCTTTGTTCAAGATCCTTGATCAGATCCGCCATTTCAATCTGTTCTTTTGTCAGAAACTCCCTTGCCCTATCGATAATCTTTTGTTCCATTCCCAGGCGCAGGGCAATTTCAAAGGCGTTGCTGTGTCCCGGTTTCCCCGTTAAAAGTCTGTATGTAGGGCGCAGCGTTACTGCGTCAAATTCCATTGAGGCATTTTCGACACCCGGCCTGCCCCGGGCAAAAGTTTTCAGCTCGGAAAAGTGGGTTGTTACCATTACCCTGGCGCCGGTATCATTCAGCCTTTCCAGGGTTGCCTGGGCCAGAGCCGCCCCCTCTGTGGGGTCGGTGCCGGCGCCCAGTTCGTCTATTAAAACAAGGCTTGAAGGGCCTGCGGTTCCCAGAATATGGATGATGTTGTTCAGGTGCGATGAGAAGGTGCTCAGGTTCTGCTCAATGCTTTGCTCGTCACCTATATCTACGAAAAGCTGCTCGAAGACGCCCAGTTCCGTTGTTTCACCGGCGGGGATATGGAGACCGGATTGGGCCATCAAAACAAGCAACCCCGCTGTTTTGAGCGCAACAGTTTTTCCTCCTGTGTTTGGGCCGGTGATGACCAGAATGTTGTAACTTTCGCCTAAAACAAGGTCGTTTGGAGTTACATTTCCAGCCAGGAGGGGATGGCGCGCTTTCTTTAAAACAAAGTGAGCCGGGTTTTGTCCAAACAGTGGTTCTTCGGCATAAAGATCACGGCTGTAGCGTGCCTTTGCCATGATGAACTCTAAATGACCAAGCCCGTCCAAAGACAGGCAAATGCTATCAGCAGCCGCTCCGATCTGCCCGGAAAGGTCGCGCAGTATTTTGATAATCTCTTCTTTCTCTTCAGCCTGCAGCCGGCGTATTTCGTTATTGGCCTCAATAACCGCCATTGGTTCAACGAACACTGTTGCTCCGCTTGATGACTGGTCATGGACGATGCCCCTGACCTGCGAGCGGTATTCCAGCTTTACGGGGACGACATAGCGGTCTTCCCTGATTGTCACTATGGGGTCCTGCAGATATTTTTGAAAAGCAGCGGAACGGGTCAGCTTTTCAAGCTGTTCCTTAACAGAGCTGCGGGTGCGTGCCAATTTGCGCCTGATCGCCGCCAGAGCACCGGATGCCGAATCGGACACCTCGGCTCCAGGCAGGATGGCTGTAAAAATATTTTTTTCAATGGTATTGTAGTAGTCCAGACTGGCGCTAATCTCACCCAGCAACGGATAAGTTTCCCGGCGCGCCATCAGGAAATCCTTAATCTGCCTGCAGGCGGCCAGGGTATGCCCTACGCTGAGAAGATCGGAAGGTTCAAGGATCGCCCCGTGGCTGGCTCTTTCTACATGAAGTCGTATATCCGAATAGCCTCCTGTCTGTGCGAGAGGCTCAAGGCGCAAAAGATTCTTTCCCTCAGTTGTTTCGGCCTGGGATTTGATAATCTCCTCCGCTGAAATCGAAGGTCTCAAGGCAAACACGCGTTCACGCCCCAGCGAAGTTCCGCAGTAGCCCGCCAAATTTTCCAATACCTTATCATATTCAAGCCTTTTTAAGACGCGTTCATTCACCTTTATCACCTGTTTTTATTATAAAACTCCGCGGAAGAGGTGTCCAGAAGTGACACCGCCGGGGTGCAGCCCGGCAAGGTTTTTTTTAATTCCAGCCAGTTGTGCGCCGTCGTTTGTCCGGGTTGCCCGGCAGTATGACCTTGCGACGGCTTCAACAGACAAAGGGTCAAGCAGGCGGGCGTCTATCCGTACGGTTCCAATCCCCGCTTCAGCAAGTGTTGGAATGCTCTCCACCAGACATAAAACATGGGAGTTAAAGATATGCAAACGGCAGGAACTGTCCATTTCAAGGGGAAATAATACGCCCAGCCTGTCCTTTAGAGAAAAATTCTTGTTCCTGCAGGGTTGAGCACATTTCCCCGGCAGGCATTTTTCAGCATCGATTAGACTGCCGGGAGCGCAGTATTCCGAAACCATCAGTTCGGCCCTTCCGTGGACAAGGACTTCCAGCATACAATCTGTACGGGCTGCTATCTGCTGGATCTGATTAATAGTCAACTCGGGTGAAAGGGTAGCCTGGACTGCTCCCTGCCGCGACAGATACTCAACAGTAAGCCTGTTAAAGGCGTTGAAGGTATAGTCAGTATAGACAGGGACCAAACTTTTAATTTTCTCAAACAGCCCGAGATTTCCAACCATAACGCCGTCCACAGGCCAACTGTTTGCGTCTTCGATAAGGCTGGAAAGCTCGTCCATTTCGCTGCCGCGAATAATCGCGGGTGTGGCGACTACGAATTTAACACCATTTTTCCGGCAGAATTCAAATCCTTTGAGTAGTTCCTCTCTGTTTACTAAAAACCGGGAAGAATATTTTCCGGATGCAAGATAAACCAGGTCCGCTCCTGCGCGGACTGCCGCCTTTAAGGCGGATAGGTCTCCCGCATGTACGGCCACCAGTGGACGGGTGTGCTGCGATAAATGTTTTCCACTGTTTTTAGGTGTAGTTTTTAAAACTCCGGCCAACCGGCGGCGGAATGCTTTAACAGAGACAGGCTCTGTCTTCCAACTGTTCAGACGGGCCTGCTCCAGCGACGCCACAGCCTCTCTTCTGGCCTGGTTTATCTCAGCGGCGGGATAAATTACGCTGCCTTTGATTTCACATTGCAATTCACTCAAGCTAAACGGCGTATTGCCCAGGCGGTCCATCTGCCGTCGCAGGTATGCTTCGTCCAGGGGCCGCCCTGAAGCCGGCTGCCCTGCCTGTGTGGTTGACCCGAAACCCGTGTTCCCATCCTCATCCCTGACTGTGACTTCCATCGGTTTCCCGGTTCCTGCCCGTATAAAAAAACATACGGGCAGCTTTTTGCTTTCTTTCGATGAGGTAAATGTCTGTCTTGCCCTGTTAATTAGTTCCGCGTCATTTGTCTTGAACACCCTGTCGCCTTTTTTTACCGCCCCCTGAAAGGGGATTTTCACTATCTTACCGGGCGGCGCTTCCTGGACTTTCTTGCCGTCTGATAAAAAAGCCCCGGCCACGAAACCTTTCCTGCCTCCTTCAGTAACCCAGATTTCAAGCCCGTCTCCTTTGTTAAGCTTATTTTCAAGGAGCACTTCCACTAAACCTTTTTCCCAGTCGTAACCGCGCACCCTGCCCAGAAAAACACCCCTGTTGTTCGGGCGTTTGTAACTCATCATTTTATTGAACTGGCGGCCGTAGAAGTAACCAGTAGTAAATTCCCGGTTGAAAATCTGGGCAAGTTCCATATTTTCCTGTGGATTTACATAAAACCCTTCTGCTCCGCATAAAACCGCCCTGTCGATTAACTTTCTGTAAATCCCAGTAACGACGGCAACGTATTCCGGCCTCTTGATCCTGCCCTCAATCTTGAAAGCATCAATCCCCGCCTCAATAAGGTCGGAAATATGCCCGCTCATATTAAGGTCACGCGGGCTTAAAAGATAGTCCCCGGGCTTATCCTGCCCAAACAGAGCTCTGCCCTTCTCATCGGCAAGCGTATAGGGGAGGCGGCAGGGCTGGGCGCAGCTTCCGCGATTGCCGCTTCGGCCGCCAATCATGCTGGAGAACAGGCACCTGCCGGAGTAACTGATACAAAGGGCGCCGTGGACGAACACTTCTATCTGAGCTTTTGCGCTGACGCAGATTTCCCTGATCTCAGAAAGGCTCATCTCCCGGGACAGGACTACTCTCTTAAAACCTGCGCCGGATAAAAGTTCAATTCCCTGAAGGTTGTGGGTGGTCATTTGAGTGCTTGCGTGAAGATTAAGCCCGGGGACGATCTCATGGGCAAGCGCGGCTAAACCGAGGTCCTGGACAATTACGGCGTCTGCGCCGGCATTGTATAGAAATAGAAGAAAACCGGCCGCTTCTTCCATTTCCCGGTCGGCGATAAGGATGTTTACGGTGACATAAACCTTCACACCCCGCAGATGAGCGTATTCAATAGCCCTGACTATTTCCTGGTTTTCGAAGTTGATGGCTGACCGGCGGGCGTTAAACATCCTGCCGCCCAGGTAAACTGCGTCCGCTCCGTTTTGCACCGCTGCGACAAAAGATTCCCATCCGCCCGCAGGGGCAAGAAGCTCAGGTTTTTTAAGCAATAAAATCAGCACTCCCAAAAAGTGATTTTTTACATATTATAATAACAGATTAGTAACTATCTTTAAAATTGGCAAGAGGGGCAAGTAGGGACGGTTCTTGCTTGCCTATCAGCATGCAAGCAAGAACCGTCCCTACTTGCCAAAAGGGTCTGATTTAAATGATCCGTGTTCTTACCTACAATATACACCACGGCGCAGGGGCTGGCGGCGTATCGCTGCCGGAAATAGCGGCAGTGATCAGGAAAAGTTGTCCCGATCTGGTAGCCCTGCAGGAGGTGGACATGTTTATGTCCCGAAGCAGCTTTGTAAATCAAACCCGAAGGCTGGCTAAAATGCTCGGACTGCACTATGTGTTTGGACGCGCCTCAAGCTGGTTAATAATTATGCGTTACGGCAATGCGGTTTTATCCCGCGGAGCAATCCTTCAGCATAATAACAATGTGCTTACCAAAGGTAAGGAACACCGTGCGCTTTTAAGAACCAGGATTAAAATCGGGAAATGTCCGGCTTTCCACTTTCTGAACACTCACATGGGCTTGAGCAGTGACGAACGCCGGGTCCAGGCTGAAAAGATTGCGCAGGTTGTCAGTGTGTTGAAGGGGCCGGTGATCCTGGCGGGGGACTTTAATGCGGGGCCGGGAGCGGAAGAATTAAAAAGCCTGAATTGCCTATTAAATTTCTCAACATTAACAACTCCTACCTACCCGTCTCACGAACCCGTTTATTTTCCGGATAATATCATGGTCTCAAGGCACTGGTCAGTCATCGGCGCAGCAACAGTAAAGTCGCTGGCGTCCGATCACCTGCCGCTGATTGTTGACCTGGAATACTCATCTTTTTGATACATTGGGGTTTCCGGCTATATAAAAGCGCAGGGGAAGTTCTTTTCCCTCGCTTATCCCTACCCGTGTTGTATTGACAATATTGTGTCCGCCTTCATCGGCGGCGCAGACGAAGAGCTCATTTCCGGTTAAATCCTGACCGTTTTGATTTTTGTCAATCCCCATTGCCTGAACAAGCCGGCCAGGGCCGCGGCAGAGTTCGGTCAATTTATCCCTGCCCCGCCTTTTTTTCATAAGTTCTATGCCTCCTATGGGTTCCAGCGCCCTGATTAAGACGGCCTCCCCTACGCCCTGCTCCCTGGTTACAACATTGAAACAATAATACATCCCGTAAATAAAGTAGATGTAGGCGCAGCCCGGAGGGCCGAACATAGCCCGGTTGCGTTTTGTCATACCCCTTGCCGCATGGCAGGCAGGGTCGTTTTGAAGGTAAGCTTCCGTTTCCACTATGATGCCGGAAGTCATTCCTTCGGAATTGCTGTTGACCAGAATATGCCCCAGTAATTCACTGGCAACTATCCTGGTATCCCTGTCATAAAAGGATACCGGCAAAACGCGGTCAATTGGCGCAGAAATTATTTTAATTTCTTCCGCAAATTTTTTCTTCATTCTGAATGCCTTTCAGCTTGCCTTTGATTAAAAAGCTCATGGAAATATTCCATGAGCAACCACTTGGACCAGTATAGCTATTTTCTTATCATACAGCTTTATTTTTTGTGTTTCCCCCTGAGCTGATGTTCATATTCCTTCTGCATTTTCATCAATTCATCGGCAATGTTCAACGCAGCCAGAACAGCCGCCTTGGAGGCGCCAAGTTTTGGATTCAGCGCAATAACCTGCCTCATTTTCTTGTTGACGAATTGCGCAAGCATTTCCATATATTCGGGCGCTTCGTCGCCTTTTAAGATATATGTCTCACCTAAAATATCGACCTCGATACGGTTAACAGGTTCGCCCATATATATTTTCACCTTCCGGCTTTTTATTTATTTTTCGCCGTTTAAGGAAACAATTCCTGCCATAACGACAAACTTTTTAGAGTGTCAGGGGGACGGGGTTGTTGACAACCTCCCAGGAGGTTGTCAACAACCCCGTCCCCCTGACACACATTTTATGTGCGAAGCCGCGCTCCATATTTGCGGTCGAGTTCACCGGAAATAGAATCCATACATTTTGTTACTTCTTCGTCAGTGAGTGTACGATCCTCGGCCTGGAATTTCAAAGAAAAAGCAAGGCTCCGGTAACCGTCCTGGATTTGCCCTCCCTCATACACGTCGAACAATGATACGGATGTGAGCATACGCCCTCCGGAACGGCTAATCGCGTCCCCGATTTTTTCTGCAGGCGCCTCTTTGGGGGCCAACACGGCAATGTCTCTCTCCACGGATGGATAACGCGGCAATGGCTGATATTTTCTAACGGCATCGGCCAGACTTGCCACCCTGTCCAGATCGAGTTCAAAGGCAACAACCCGCATGGGAAAGTCAAGCTTTTCCAGTACTTCCGGGTGCAGTTCACCCAGGATGCCCAGTTCCTGTTCACCAGCAAAAACCTTGGAAGTCCGGCCGGGGTGAAAACTGGGATTGGAGTATTCTGCTTCAAAGAAAAATCCTGTTAAACCAAT
>DMZI01000060.1 GCA_003485325.1 Desulfotomaculum sp. | reverse complement strand
CCTCGAAATATCATCAGCCACCCATCTGGCTGTAGACACTGTAAAAACTCACATTCATAATATTTTCAGAAAAATGGGAGTAAGGAACCGGGCCCAGGCTGTTTCCCTATACAACAAAAAAAAGGACGACTCAAACGGTGTATATGC
The DNA here is from genome assembly GCA_003485325.1 of Desulfotomaculum sp. Taxonomy (GTDB): domain Bacteria; phylum Bacillota; class Desulfotomaculia; order Desulfotomaculales; family Nap2-2B; genus 46-80. The sequence goes on along the minus strand of DMZI01000060.1, from coordinate 7,048 downwards.
TGTCCGGCATTGGGAAAGCGAGAATTCAGTCAGAAGAACTAGTAAAACCACTAAATAAGAAAGAGATAATCCCTGTTTAAAGTATTTTAACGTAATGCGTGAGTATTAAGAAAATCGGAGGGAATGATAATGAACGCTGCCGGCCAGGTTAAAGGCAGCCTGAGCGGCTTGTTTAACGCCAGGAGTATTGCTGTTGTTGGGGCTTCGCCCAGGCGGGATAAGCCGGGCAACCATGTTATCCGTCATGCTAAGGCCATGGACTTTGACGGACAAATATATCCGGTTAATCCCACGCAAAAAACGATAGAAGGGATCAAGTGTTATCCGGACATCATGAGTATTCCCGGCCGGCTGGATTTAATTGTGCTGATTGTTGGCGCAGATGAATGTGTCAGGATGGCGCGGGAAATAGCCCGGCGGAGGGATGAAAAAGGTGATGTGGCCGGCATAGTGGTTGTTTCCGGTGGATTCAGCGAGGGAGGTTCGGCAGAAGGCGAAGAAAAAGAGAAGGCCATGCTGGAACCTTTGCAGGCTCGCGGTATAAGGCTAATCGGACCAAATTGCCTGGGAATCATCGATCAATACAGTGGCGTTAATACCACATTTGATGTGCCGCCGTATAATAAAGGCGGGGTTTCCGTAGTTTCCCAAAGCGGCGCGCTGGCCGCCTCATTTCTCACCTGGGCGAAAGACATGGAGCAAATCGGCATCAGCAAGTTTTTTACGGTAGGCAATATGGCTGATGTAGATGTAAACGAAGCGGTGGAATTTCTTGGCGAAGATGAAAACACCAGGGTAATCGCCTTGTACGTGGAAGGAATCAGACAGGGAAGACGCTTTGTGGAAGCGGCTAAAAAGGTATCGCAAAGGAAACCGGTAGTGGCATACAAAAGCGGGCGAACCTCGTTTGGCTCCGGAGCGGTGCGCAGTCACACGGGCGCTGTGGCCGGCAACGACAGGATTTATGATGGCGCGTTTCGCCAGGCCGGCGTTATTCGGGCCGCAACTATTGCGGAATTCTTTTATACCGTCTGCGCTATGGGCAAGCAGCCGCTGCCCAGGGGAAACCGGGTATGTGTTCTCACTGTTGTCGGCGGGCCGGGAACGATTTGCATAGACGCTTTGCTGGCGACCGGTGTTGTGGAAATGGCCTGCCTGTCTGACGGTACCAAGGGGCATTTAAAAGAAATACTCGCCCCGACGGCTGTCGTCGGCGAACCGCATGGGTATGTGGATCTGACTGGTTCCGTAACTAAGGAGAAGCATGAGGAGATTGTTAGAACTATTCTTGCTGATGAAGGTGTGGACGGGATAATCTATTTGAATACGCCGCCGCCATTTTTAGGCGATGAAAAGCTTGTCGAGAGCATCCTGAAAGGATATAATTCCTTTTCCGAAGAAGATAGGAAGCCCTTGCTTTGCGTACTCACATTCGGATCAAACGTCGCCGGGCTGAGGCTTCTCTTCGAACGCGGCGGCATACCCACCATGGAATTTCCCGACATAGCAGCCGCCGTTATGGCGAACATGATCCGGTATAGTGAATGGAGAAATACCCATAAAACCTTTAAATAGATTTCACACTTAATTAAAAAAGGCGGGTTCAATAATGAACTGCAGAAAAATTGTAAAAGACGTTTTGGCCGCGGGGAGAAGTCACTTGCTGGAACCTGAAGCTTATCAGATTTGTGATGAGTTTAAAATAACTTATCCTCAATTCATTTATATTTCAAATGCGGAAGATGGAGTAGAAGCCGCCAGATCAATAGGCTTTCCTGTGGCAATCAAAGTGGTGTCCCCGCAAATCATTCATAAAACCGATGCCGGCGGTGTTGTTACCAACATTCAATCGGAAGAGCAATTCTCCGACGCGTATGATACTATGCTTCAGAATGTGCGAAAAAATGCCCCGGATGCTGAGATTAACGGAGTGATTGTCCAAAAGTCCATGCCCAAAGGTGTGGAAGTAGCGGTTGGCGGTTTAAGGGATCTGCAGTTTGGGCCGGTAGTTATGTTCGGGGCGGGAGGTATTTTGATTGAAGTGCTGCAAGACGCGTCCTTCAGGCTGGCACCGCTCGACAGGGAAGAGGCATTGAGGCAGATTAAGGAAACCAGGATTTATAAGGTCCTGCAAGGCGTACGACGGAACGAACCCAGTGATATTGAGGCATTGGCGGATCTTTTGGTTAATGTTGGTGATTTGCTTGTGGACACTCCGGAAATCAGCGAACTGGATTTCAATCCGGTGCTGGCTTATCCTGACCGGTATGCGGTCGTTGACGCGCGGATAATATTATCCAGGTGAGGCCGCGCTGCTACTGCCTGCCTGAAACCCTATTGGGCTGCGCAAGCTGTGAACGAGATGAAGATGACGCCCAAAAAGCCTCCTGCCACTGCTAAATGGTCAGATTCTTATTCAACGCCGCTCATTGATCTGCCTTTGCATGCAAGCAACAAATTCAAGCCTGTTTTGACATAACAACTGACTACCCGTCGCTGCAGCCGTTTTTGTGACCACTGAATTGGTACTATTTATCAGGGACTGCATAAGTCTCGCTATGTATTATTGCAGCCTGCCTTTTTATTTCATAATCATTACTGAAGTTGCTTTTATGATAGCGCTGACATCGTCACCCACTTTTAAACCCAATCTTTGAAGTGAGCCTGTTGTAATGACTGAACACATTTCCTGCCCGCCTATATCAAGGACAACCTCTGATGTTACATCATTTGACGTTATTTCTTTAACCCGGGCCTTTAACTGGTTTCTAGCGCTCAACTCCATGTTCAAGCCATCCTTTCATTTTTTATAATTTGCAGTTGCTCGCGGGCGCCACTGTAAAATTTAAATACAACTTTTGTCTTTCCGGACAGGTATAATATATAAGCTATGGTTGTCCAATTCATTATAATATTTATACATTTCTTATTATAATATATGTAAAATATAAATCAATACTTTTTTAAATAGACATCCATGCCGCTAAAGTGACACCAGCAGGAGGATGAAAATTCATCAGCAAAGGGAGGGCAATGCCTTAAGTGCGATTTTATAAGAGGCGAACATGAGCACGCTTAGCAGTTGACCTCCATAATGCAAGTTAATTTTCAGGACAGAAATATGTAAACTTACCACAAAATACGACAACTAATATACCACTAGGCAAGATCCACGACTGTGACACCCAAACCTCCCTCGCCATGCTCTCCCAGACGGAATGATTTAACCCGGGGATCCGCTTTCAAATACTGCTGTACGGCAATGCGAAGCGCGCCGGTTCCTTTGCCGTGGATTAAAAAAATGCGCGCCAGGCCTGCAAGCCCCGCGTCATCCAGATACTTGTCCACTTCAAGCAAGGCCTCTTCAGCTCTTTTTCCGCGCAGGTCCAACTGGGATGAAATTGCCCTGGCCTTATCTATAAGTGTGCCCCCGGCGTGAACCTGACCGGCGGAAGCAGTCTCTTTTTCTGCCGGCCGAAGTTCTTTTAGAGGAAGAGAGAGCTTAACAGCTCCAACCTGGACCTGGACGCTGTTTTCTTCGACCGGGGCTGTTATCAGGCCTCTCATATTAAACATGGGGACAAATACTTCCTGACCTACTGTATACCAATCCGGACTTTGTTCCTGGTTTTGGGACACTGGCGCCTGCCTGCTGTTTCCCGGCTTGATCGCCTGTATTTTTTTGCGCACTTCCAGAATGGCAATTTCCCTTTCGCGGGCCGATTCCCCGGCCATCTGCTCCCGGAACGCCCGGATCGTCTCTTCAGCTTCTTTCTGCATTTTTAAGACAATCCGTCCGGCTTCCTCGCGGGCTTTTTCTATCATCGACTGGCGTTGAGAAAGGAGATCCTCCTCCATTTTTTCATAGCGCAGCCTGGCTTCCCGGGCCTCGTTCAAAAGCCGCCCCGCTTCTTCCCGCTCACCTTCAATTTCCTGGCGGCTCCGCTCAAGATCCTTGATCAGATCCGCCATTTCAAGCTGTTCTTTTGTCAGGAAATCTCTTGCTCTCTCGACGATATTTTGTTCCATGCCCAGGCGCAGGGCAATTTCAAATGCGTTGCTGTGTCCAGGCTTCCCCGTTAAAAGCCTGTATGTAGGGCGCAGCGTCACTGCGTCAAATTCCAGTGAGGCGTTTTCAACACCCGGCCTGCCCCGGGCAAAAGTTTTCAGTTCGGAAGAGTGGGTTGTTACCATTACCCTGGCGCCGGTATCTTTAAGCCTTTCCAGGGTTGCCTGGGCCAAAGCCGCCCCTTCCGCGGGGTCAGTGCCGGCTCCCAGTTCGTCAATCAAAACGAGGCTTGAGGGGCTTGCATTACTCAGGATGTGGATGATGTTGTTCAGGTGCGACGAGAAGGTGCTCAGGTTCTGCTCAATGCTCTGCTCGTCGCCTATATCTGCGAAAACCTGCTCGAAGATGCCCAGTTCCGTTGTTTCCCCGGCGGGGATATGGAGGCCGGATTGGGCCATCAAAATAAGCAGACCCGCTGTTTTCAGCGCAACCGTTTTACCCCCGGTATTAGGCCCTGTGATGACAAGGATATTATAACTTCTGCCCAAGACAAGGTCGTTGGGCGTTACGTCCCCGGACAGCAGGGGATGGCGCGCTTTTTTTAGAATAAAGTAAGCCGGGTTTTGTCCCAGCAGCGGTTCTTCGGCGCAAAGATCGCGGCTGTAGCGTGCCTTTGCCATGATGAATTCCAAATGACCCAGTTCGTCCAAAGACAGCCTGATGCTTCCTGCAGCCGCGCCTACCTGTCCGGAAAGGCCGCGCAGTATTTTGATGATTTCCTCTTTTTCTTCAGCCTGCAGCCGGCGTATTTCGTTATTGGCCTCAATAACTGCCATTGGTTCAATGAACACTGTCGCTCCGCTTGACGACAGGTCATGGACGATGCCCCTGACCTGTGAGCGGTATTCCAGCTTTACGGGGACTACATAACGGTCTTCCCTGATTGTCACTATGGGGTCCTGCAGGTATTTTTGAAAAGCAGCGGAGCGGGTCAGTTTTTCAAGCTGTTCCTTGACAGAACTGCGGGTGCGCGCCAATTTCCGCCTGATGGCGCCAAGCGCGCCGGATGCCGAATCAGATACCTCGGCTCCTGGAAGAATTGCCGTGAATATATTTTTTTCAATAGTATTGTAGTAGTCCAGCCGGGCGCCTATCTCACCCAGTAAGGGATAGGTTTCCAAACGCGCCGTCAGGAAATCTTTGATCTGCCTGCAGGCGGCCAGTGTATGACCGACACTGAGCAGGTCAGGAGGTTCAAGAACGGCCCCGTGGCTGGCTCTTTCCGCCTGCTGCCGCACATCTGAATAGCCGCCTGTCGGCGCAAGAGGCTCCAGCCGTAAAAGCTTCCTGCCCTCCGTGGTTTCAGCCTGGGCTTTGATAATTTCCTCCGCCGAAACCGAAGGCCTCAGGGCAAACACGCGCTCACGCCCCAGCGGTGTGCAGCAATAGCCCGCCAGATTTTCCAATACCTTATCGTATTCAAGCCTTTTCAAAACGCGTTCATTCATCTTTTTCACCAGCTTTAATTATAAAACCCCGCGGAATAAGTGTCCAGAAGTGATGCCGCCGGGGTGAAGCCCGGCAAGGGTTTTTTTAATCCCGGCCAATTGTTCGCTGTTATTTATCCGGACTGCCCGGCGATATGCCCTTACAACGGCTTCTGCAGACGGGGGGTCAAGCAGGCGGGCGTCTATCCGTATGGCTCCGATTCCCGACTCAGCCAGCAGCGGAATGCTTTCCGCCAGACATAAGACGTGGGAGTTAAAGATATGCAGGCGGCAGGAACTGTCCATTTCAATGGGAAATACCATTACCAGCCTGTCCTTCAAAGAGAATTTCCTGTCCCGGCAGGGTTGGGCGCATTTCCCCGGCAGGCATTTTTCAGCTTCGATCAGGCTGCCGGGAGCGCAGTATTCCGAAACCATCAGTTCGACCCTGCCATGGACAAGGACTTCCAGCAAACACCCTGTCCTGGCGGCTATTTCCCGGATCTGTTCAATAGTCAGCTCGGGTGAAAGGGTAACCTGGACTGCCCCCTGCCGCGTTAGGCGCCCAACAGTAAGCCTGTTAAAGGCATTCAGTGTATAGTCGGTATAAACAGGGGCAAAACCTTTGATTTTCTCCAGCAGCCCGAGGTTTCCGGCAAGAACGCCGTCCACGGGCCAGCTGCTTGCCTCTTCGATAAGGACGGAAAGCTCGTCTAACTCGCTGCCGCGGACAATCGCAGGTGTGGAAACTACGAATTTAACACCATTTTCCCGGCAGAATTCAAATCCCTTGAACAGTTCATCCCTGTCCACAGAAGACCGGGGAGAATATTTTCCGGCTGCAAGATAAACCAGGTCCGCGCCTGCCCGGACCGCTGACCTCAAGGTAGATAGATCTCCTGCATGTACGGTCACCAGCGGGCGTGTGCGCTGTAAAAAGTTTCCCCCCCTGCCTTCCGTGACGGGTTTTAAAGCTTTGGCCAGACGCCGGTGAAATGTTTCATCATCGACAGGTTCTATCCTCCAGTTGTTCAGACGGGACTTTTCCAGCGATGCCACAGCCTCTCTCCTGGCACGGTTTATCTCGGCGGCAGGATAAATTACACTGCCTTTAAGATCACAATGCAGTTCCCGCAAGCTAAAAGGCGTATTGCCCAGCCGGTCCATCTGCCGGCGCAGGTACATTTCGTCTAAAGGCCGTTCGGAGGCCGGTTGTCCAGCATGTGCGGTCGACCCAAAACCCGTGTTCCCGTCCTGGTCCCTGACCGTGACTTCCATCGGTTCCCCGGATCCTGCCCGTATAAAAAAGCTCACAGGCAGCTTCTTGCTTTCTTTTGGTGAGGTGAAGGTCTGCCTTGCCCTGTTAATCAGTTCCGCGTCATTTGTCTTGAACACCCTGTCGCCTTTCTTCACCGCCCCCTGGAAGGGGATCTTCACTATCTTACCGGGCGGGGCCTCCTGGACTTTCTTGCCGTCCAAAAAAAAGGCCCCGGTTACGAAACCCTTCCTGCCTCCTTCGGTAACCCAGATTTCAAGCCCGTCTCCCGCACGA
>DMZI01000037.1 GCA_003485325.1 Desulfotomaculum sp. | reverse complement strand
GGGCGCTCGGGTCGCTCCTCAGCGTTGCCCTATCCTCCCGTGTGATAAAGCACGGTTAGTATAGCATAAATACCTGTTTGATTGAAATACCAAAAACCCAAATTGTCCGGGACAAAGGGTACACTTTGGTTGTCGCTTAAACATGCATTAAAAGAAGTCTTATGAGCGACTTTCCGGACATCTGACCAGCTTTCCTTACAACCTCCATTTATGACAAAAAATAATCTTATATGACATTTTCAGGCAGTATTTCCTAAAATATCTTTTTAATAGTTTTAATTTTCAGGAATTTTTTTTAAAAATATTTAAGAAGAGTACTTGACGTTTCCATAATGATAAAATATATTATAAGATAAGAATCGATAAACTGTTCTGATTAATTAGAAACATATCAGCATTACTATATTTTAGTTAGCCAAAATAGCTTATTATTTCCCATAATATACCAGCAGGGATGAGAAAGCCAGCAGTTGAATTAGTATATTCAAAACTTATATACTAATCAATTAATCAAAAATACATAAGGAGGTGAACACTTAATGGCAGCCTGTGCACAGTGCAAATCGTTTTTCGCTGTTCCCGAGAACGCCGATGATTTCGCAGAAGGGAAGGGAGACTGCGTCAGGGAAGTAAAGGATGAAAAAGGCAAGTACTGGCTCTCCAAACCCGTGATGGGCGATATGGACACAAGCAAATGTCCGTTTTTCGCTGAGAAAGTGTAGTTTTGCAAACCAATATTAAAATAAGGAGGTTAACGATATCAATGGCAATCAGACATAAGCCAATTGAGTATAAGGGAAAAAGTATTGAATTTCCTTATGAGAACCCCGCTGAGGAAACTATCGAAGATGAATATTTACATGAGAGTCTGGCCAAGCCGACTACCGAAAGGACAAAGAGGCTGAAGGCAAGGTGCCGTTGGAAGCATACTGCGGCCGGCGAGTTTGTGGAAAGCAGCGTCAGGGCAGGTATGGAGCGGATGCGCTACTGGACCGAGGGGCATAAGGCATCCGATGGAAACAAGGAAGTATTAAGAAGGGCCAACTGCCTGAAGACTTTATTGGATAAATGCACAGTCGTGTTGCAGGAAGACGAGCTGATCATCGGCTACCATGCCGAAGATCCGAGCATGATCCCCCTGTATCCCGAATTGTCCTTCCTGGCCACCCAGGACTACATTCAGAGCCCCAAGTATGCCCCGCAGCCGGTGGAAGAGGCTCAGGAAATCAACAACTACTGGATGAAGCATTCGCTTCTCTCCAAGTGCATGCCCTACTTCGAGCCCCATGAGATGGGCCAGATGTTCCAGGTCAGCTCGATGGAAGCGCCGAGCTTTGCTACGGGCTACAACAGCATTGTTCCTCCCTACGAAACGGTGGCGGAAGACGGGCTGTTAAAGAGGATAGAACTCGCCCAGGCAAACATCGACAAGGCAAAGGCCGAGCTGGCCGCTCCGCACTGGAACGCTCCGGAGAGGCTGCCGCTGCTGGAAAAAATCGACGTCTGGAATTCCATGATCATCGCCGACAAGGCAGTGATCAGCTGGGCGCGGCGCCACGGCAGGCTGTGCAAGATTGTGGCCGAAAACTTTGAAACCGACCCCAAGAGAAGAGAAGAACTGCTTGCAATGTCTGAAATCAACCAGCGTATACCCGCCGAACCCTGCCAGGGACTGTGGGACGTCATGCAGATGAAGTGGTATGTCTACCTTCTCTGCCACGCCCTGGAGCGCTATGCCAGCGGTTTTGCCCATAAAGAGGATAAACTCTGCTGGCCGTATTACAAGGCCAGCGTAATTGATAAAACCTTCCAGCCCATGACCCACAAGGACGCCGTCGAGCTGTTCGAATGCGAGCGGCTGAAGTGCTCCGAGCACGGCGCCGGCAAGTCGCGGGCCTACCGGGAAATCTTCCCCGGTTCCAACGACCTCTTCATCCTGACCGTCGGCGGGCTGAACAGGGACGGCACGGACGGCTGCAACGACTGCACCGACGCCATCCTGGAAGCCGCCCGGAACATCCGGACGACGGAGCCTTCAATCATGTTCCGCTGGAACCCCAAGGGCCGCTTAAAGACCAAACGCCTCGTCTTCGAGTGCGTCAGGGACGGCCTCGGCTTCCCCTCAATTAAGAACGATGAGTTAAATTCCCACCAGATGCTCTATTACGGAAGGTTCAGCCAGAACAACAACGGGGCGACCCCCGAGGAAGCCCACGACTGGGCCAACGTTCTGTGCATGTCCGCGGGCCTGGTCGGCCGCAGAAAGACACAGAAGACCAGGTCGGAGGGCGGCGGCTCAATCTTCCCGGCCAAGATTATGGAGATCACCCTGAACGACGGTTACGACTGGAGCTACTCCGATACCCAGCTCGGCCCGAATACCGGCGACCCCAGGACCTTCGACACCTTCGACAAGCTCTGGGAGGCCTTCCGGACGCAGTACCAGTATGCCATGAGCCTGGTGATCAGGGCCAAGGACGTTTCCCGTTACTGGGAAGGAAGAGTCCTGCAGATGCCCTTCGTCTCCAGTATAGACGACGGCTGCATGGAGCTCGGCAGGGACGCCAACGAGCTGTCCGAGCAGCCCAACGGCTGGCACAACCCCATCACCACCGTGGTTGCCGCCAACTCGCTGGTCGCCATTAAGAAGCTCATTTACGACGACAAGAAGTACACGATGGAACAGTTGCTTGACGCACTGTACGCCAACTGGGAAGGCTTCGAGGAAATGCGGCGCGACTTCGTCAACGTTCCCAAGTGGGGCAACGACGACGACTATGCCGATGGCGTCATCAAGAAGTTCTATGAAGATATAATCGCCGGCGAGATGAGGAAGATCACCAACTACTCCGGCGGACCGGTCATGCCTGTCGGACAGGCGGTAGGCCTCTACATGGAGGTTGGCTCCCGTACGGGCCCGACCCCGGACGGACGGTTCGGCGGCGAGGCTTGCGACGATGGAGGAATCTCCCCGTACATGGGCACCGACAAGAAGGGCCCGACGGCCGTTCTGAAGTCAGTATCCAAGGTTGACTCCACCACCCAGAAGGCGAACCTGCTCAACCAGCGCCTGTCTGTTCCGATCATGAGGAGCAGGCACGGCTTCAAGATCTGGCTCGCCTACATGAACACCTGGCACGATCTGAACATCGACCATGTCCAGTTCAACTGCGTGAGCAACGCCGAGCTGCTGGCGGCGCAGAGAGAGCCTGAAAAGCATCAGGACCTGATCATCCGTGTTTCCGGCTTCAGCGCACGCTTTGTTGACATCTCCAAGTATGGCCAGGATACCATCATTGCCAGAAACGAACAGGATTTCGGCGCCGAAGACTTCGACTTCCTGAACGTCAACGCGGATGATCTAGTTTAAGGAGCAGAGAAGATAATTTCGAGTAAAAAATTGAATATAAAGGGGTGTTTTATAGGTGGCAGAAGCAGTCTCAAAAGTAAAAGAGCTGGCCGAGAAAAGAAAGGTCGGCGTCAGAGTTGAGTCAGGAACCACGAAGGCGTGTCTCAAATGCAGATGGGGAATTGAAGATCCCACCGATCCTTCCAAGGGGCAGTGCATCGGCGGCCACAGGACCGGGATGGGCGGCATCTGGAAAAGAATGATTCACGATTATTACAATACAACCTGCGATCATTTTGAGGAAGGCGAAGTAGATTTCCGGGATCACGTGTAATTCCGGGACAAACAATATACACCCTATGCAAAATAGGGTGTATATTGTTTATTTTAAAAATGGAGGGCAAAAAATGAGCACAGAAAATAAGATATTGGTGCCGGAAGCAGACCCTTTTTTTTATGTCAGCCGGGAAACAAGGAACATAATCGATAAAATACGGCTTATTTCTGAGAAAAAGCCTGTTAATGTTCTGGTAACCGGAAGGCAGGGCTGCGGTAAGTCTTCCCTGGTCCGCCAGTATGCCGCCGTATACAACAGGCCGCTGGCCTCATTTCAAATCGGTATTCTGTCCGAGCCGGGGCAGTTGTTTGGAGAATATACCTTAAGGGAAGGTGAAACCAGTTACAAGCCGTTTCTTTTCCCGGAGGCAATCCGGACGGACGGATGTGTGATTCACCTTGAGGAGATCAACAGGCCAGAACATCCCAAGGCGCTGAATATGCTGTTTTCCCTGCTTGCCGAAGACAGACAGGTCTGGATGGATGAACTGGGCCTGCTCCAGGTGGCGAAAAGCGTTGTGTTTTTTGCGACGATGAACGAAGGAGAAGAATATGTAGGCACCGAGATGCTCGATCCCGCGTTGAGGGACCGCTTTTATACAATCCTGATGGATTACATCCCGGCTGAAGTGGAAGTTGAGGTCCTGGTCAAAAAGACAGGCGTGGACAAGGAAAAAGCCGAGGAAATAGTTGATTTGATCAATAAGTTAAGGGGAAATTCGCAGACCCCGATGGATGTTTCAACAAGAACAACCCTGATGATTGGGGAACTGGTGGCAGTCGGAGTAAGCATCCGGGATGCGATTATATACAGCCTGCAGACCGACAGGGATCACCTTGAATCAATTCTGCTCACCATGCATATGGAAAGGAAAGACATCGACGCAGAATTGGCCAGTGAATTCGTTCTCTTTAGATAGCAGGCCGACTTTAAAGCGAAAGAGGGGAGAACATGATCAAATATCCCCAGATTGTAAAACCAGAGGATATTATCAGTTCTTTTTACATACCCGGTGAAGAGGGGATTTCAGAACACTGGCGGAAGAACAAATCGCCTGTGGAATTCCGGGAGCTTGTTTTTCTGCTCAAAGGCATTGAAAAGATAACTGCGTACATGGGCAGGAATGTGGGAACCATTCTCTGGTCCGGCATGGAGCCTACGGAAAGCAACGTAATCTTTTTAGACCCCTCCGTTGTGCTGGGAAGGTACCCGGTTCCGCCTAGCAGAGCCGATGTCGCCATCGGGGAAGCCATTCACCTGGGTTATAAAAACACGGAATGGAGCGATCGCGCAAAGAACCTTGCGGCCAAGGCTCTGAACAAGGAACTGCATGACGAGGATTCCTTCCGTTACGACCGCCGGTTTGCTCTTTTTATAGAGATGGCGGAAGATGTCTATGTGGATATTGTTTCCAACCGCTGGATTCTCGGACGTTATACGGAAAAATACCGCGAGTATACATTTGAAGTAAGAAGAAAGAACTTTATTCAGCCCCCCACGGTCGACGAACTGCTGCACCTGTGGTGGCTTATGGCTGCGGAAAGGTCAGGGCAGGCCTACAAGGTTGAGCTCGACGACGGGATGTACGGTTATTTCGGGTACAACCTGGCCCGTTTTTATACTGAACCGCTGCTCGTCCTGAATTCGATTGTCGGCGACCTGATTAATAAAGTTCCCAGGATCAGCAGCGTTGTCGAGCGGTGTGAATTAAGGGCAAAACTTTACCTTAGCATTTATGAGGACCTGAAAGCCAACTTCGGTTTCTGGGTAACCGATATCAGGGATAAGAAGATGATCCCGCGTACCATTGCCGAAGATATTGTTGAAGACAAGAGCCAGTTCAAGGCGATTATCGCCCACTACGCCAAGGAAATGGAAACGCTGGTCAGCAAGAGCGCGGATATAACCGATGAGATCAGGCTGATCTGCCATGACGACACCGAAGTCGTTCCCATCAAGATCAATGATATCGTTCTTCCCTTCAGGGAACCCGTGGATATGAGCCTTTTGACAAAGGTCCAGGCCCTGATCAATACCAAGGCGGACAAGAGAAAAGTAATCAGCCGGGGCATGGAAAGCGGAAAAATTGACAAGCGGCGGCTGTACAGGGCTCCAATCAACGGAAAAGTTTTCATGTACAAAAAGACCGAATTTGAGATGAACAACGACATCATCCTGGTCATTGACGCTTCCGGTTCAATGGGCGGGCCGAAATGGAACACCATCCAGATGATTTTTAAAGTCCTTTATGTGGCTTTATCCAATATAAATAAGAATGCCAGGATATTTTCCTATAACGAAACCAAGGGCGCCTGTTTGTTAACCGAGCTTTCCAGGGGCGATAACGAACTCTATACAGTGCTTCCTCAGGGAAAGACCGCTTCCGGCGAGGCAATTATCGCCGCGGTGACCTTAATCAGGAGGAAAACCAGGCGTCCATACATCATCCACATTACGGACGGGGCTTCCAACTGGGGCTGCAATGTGGAATATGCCATCGAATACTGCAAGAAACAAAGAATAAGCCTGATGACTTTGGGTTACGGATGCTCAAAAAGCAACAAGGCAGCATTGAGGGAAGAGTACGGCAGGCAGGTTGAATTCATTGATAACCTGCAGGAATTCCCCGCCAAGTTTGGAAAGCTGCTCAATCAGGGCAAATATTATAAAAATTAAGGAGATGAGGCTGATGTCGTCGACAACGACCTCTGAAGAAATAAACCGGGATACCGGGCAGCGCGTCATGGAACCCCTCATCACCAATATCCAGCGCTATTCCCTTCAGGATGGACCCGGCCTGCGCACCACTATTTTCTTAAAGGGATGCCCCTTAAGGTGTCCCTGGTGTCACAATCCGGAAACGCAGTCGGTAAAACAGGAGATTAACCATTTTCTGGATAAGTGCACCGGGTGCGGCAAGTGCGCCGAAGCCTGCCCCACAGGCGCCACTTACATAGAAAAAGAAAGGGGAGAAGTAAATCTCCGCTTTGACAGGAACAAATGCACCGGGTGCGGCGCCTGCGTCAACGCCTGTTTATATGAGGCCAGGCAGCTGGTTGGCAACAAGATGACAATGGACGAAGTAATCAAGGAGGCAGTCGCCGACAGGATGTTTTTCCAGAACTCCGGAGGAGGGGTAACGATCAGCGGCGGCGAACCCCTGTTTTTCCCCGAATATACAGCGGAACTGGCCAGAAGGCTGAAATGGGAAGAGGCTGTGCACCTGGCTATTGATACTTCTGCATATTGCCAGTGGCGCCACCTTGCCGAACTTGTCAAGTATGCCGACCTTTTTCTTGTAGATCTAAAGACCATGGACCCTGTAAAGTATAAAGAGGTAATTAGAGGCGACCTGAAAGTAATCCAGAGCAACCTTGAAAACCTGATCCGAGCGGGAGCGAGAATAAGGATCAGGCTGACTATCATACCTGATTTTAACAATTCAAAGGAAGATTTTGAAGCTTACGTGAATTACATTGCTTCCCTGCCTGGGAAGATAACGGCGGTGGATATTCTTCCTTTCCACAGCTATGCTGAGAATAAATATGCCTTATTGGGCAGGCTGGGCAATTACAAGTACAGGGATTTTAAGTCTTTATTCGGGGAGGATGTCGTCGACCTGCTGAAAGCCATGGCGCCTGTTGCCCGTGCCCATAAGTTTGAATGTACTGTCGGGGGCTTATCGGGAGTTACCGCTCAGAGCCTCTCCTAACAGGATCACTAATATTTTAATTAAAGAAAGGAATTTTTTAACGGTGGAGGGAACAACTGCCCTTAAAAGGCCGGCTGTAATAAGTTATGTGCCCGGAACACCGTCTTCTTGTTCAAAGTGTCTTTGGGGGCGTCAGGATTCCAGGGACATGTCCAGGGGTTATTGCATTGCTTATAAAACAAGTGCAGATACTGTCTGGGTAAGAAAAATCAAGGATTTTCATAACTGCACATGCGGGCGTTATGAATACGGGACACCGAAGGTGGTTAGCAGTATGATGGGCCACTGCAGGGGTTGCCGCGTCTGTACATGCCCATAGAACCATTATATATTTGAGATCGTTGATAGATCTGTGAAAGGGGTGTCTTGCTGTGGTACAGGCTTCTGAAAAAAAGAATGTCCAAATTGCCCCGGCTCCGGGGACATCTAAGCCGTGCTCAAAATGCAAGTGGGGCCGGAAGGATTCCAGAGACTCGATGAAGGGCTTTTGTGTCGGCTACAAAACAAAGGGAGGCACTCCCTGGGTAAGAAAAATTAAGGACTTTGAAAATACAACCTGCGGCAAGTATGAAGAGGGGATTCCGGGCATAGTAAATACCGTCCCGCTTCCCGACGACGAAACAGGCGGCAAGATTAATATCTGAATTTATGATTTAATGATTTATGGTCTTTTTTTAAATTTTATACCTTTTGATAATTGAAAGGGGATGCCTGCCTTGCTGGGGCAAAGAAAATCGTCAATCCAAATTAGTTTCGCGCCGGGAACGCAAAATTCGTGCTCGAAATGCAAGTGGGGACAAAGAAACTCACGGGATTTGACCAACGGTTTTTGCGGCGCCTACAAAACAAATACGGGTACTCCCTGGGTGAGAAAAATCAAGGACTTTGAAAACACCACCTGCGGCCGTTTTGAGGAAGGGATTCCTGAAGTAGTAACTATACCTTTGCCGGGCGAGCAGCTCTGCGGGTGATAGAAATTTAAATATGGGCCGGTTCGGCCCCCGGAAACGTAAGAAGACTGGAATAACAAAAGGATTGCCGGCAGCAATCCTTTTTACTTTTTATTAAAAGACTTGAATTAAACCTTAAAATTATCGCCAGCACTGCGGGTCTTCAGCCATGATATCGCCTGTTAAACCGAAGGCCATCCTCCTGCATCCCCCGCAGACATATCTTAAATGACACTTGCCGCACCTGCCCTTTAGCTTTTCCCTGTCTTTTAAAAGCTTGATCAGTTCGGAATTCTGCCATATTTCACTAAGAGACTTTTCCGTTATATTGCCGATACCGGTTTCGGGCGCCATCACGTCACCGACAAAGATCTTTCCGTCTGCCCCAATGAGGTACTGCCAGATTCCCGAAATGCACCCCACCGGGCTGTCCACAAAGTTCCCCGTTTTGTTGGGATCGACGGCTACTTTAAGGGAACGTTCATCCTCGCAGATCTGGTAGCGGTTTTCGAACAGTACGTTATTTCCACCGTAAAACTTTTTCTTTTCAAACATTATTCTCTGCCATTCCCTGACCTGCTCTTTGGTCAGCATTAATTTTTGGAGGTCGCTGCCTCTGCCAAGGGGAAGCAGCTGGACCATGCCGACTTCCACGCCCAACTTCGCGCAGAATTCAATCAATTCGGGCGCCTCATCGAAGTTTACCTGTGAAACGGTGGCGATCAGCCATATGCTCGGGAACTCCTCTTCCACGCAGTTCTTTAACGCCTGGATGCAATTTTTAAAAGTCCCTTTGCCCCTGTTCCAGTCATGGCTTTTTTCCAGGCCGTCAACGCTGATTTTAACCTGATTGACGCCCGCTGCAGCCAGCGCGCGGACGTAACGCTTGTCAGTCAGCGCCTGCCCGTGAGTGTTTATGGCTACGAACATGTCATGGTTCTTTACAGCGTAATTGACAATTTCCAGCAGATCCTTTCGGAGTGTCGGTTCCCCTCCGCCGAATACAACCGCCTCAGTGCCTGCTTTGGCGATGTTGTCGAGGACTTTAAAAGCTTCCCTGGTGGAAAGTTCGCCTTCCAAGGGCTTGTGGGAATCGGCAAAACAATACCTGCAGCGAAGGTTGCATTCCTCGGTAAGGCTGAACCAAGTCGTCAGGGGTTTGGCGTCCTTGACCATGTTCTTGAATTTCTGGCGGGTGATATTTAAAAACTCCTCATTGGTTAGGCCTTCGACCATCTTGATAGGCTCGATCAATTTTTACACCTCCCCGGAAGCGTTTATTTAAACCTTACTTAATTAGTCAACTTTGATTTAAGTATACTTGATCTGTTCAAAATATGGCAACAGAATTGAATGTAGCTAAAATAAAAAAATTTTTGTTTTTTTAAGGTCCGTAATAACCCGCTTTTGTCTGGCAGAGGACGCATTCCAAACCCATTTTTTTCAATGTTTTCCAGACATCGAACATTTCTCCGGTTGATGGCTGAATGATATCTCTCTGCCTGAATTCTGGACGGTAGTCCAGCAGGTAGACCTGAACGGATGAGTTGAGTTCAATGATGCGGCCGGCAATTTCTTTAATTTCATCCAGTGGGATTAAGGACCTGTTATAAACAACTCCCAGGCCGATAAATATTCTGCCGGTGCAGTTCTTCAGCAGGTATTCTACTCCGGCCCATGACTGCTCAAGAAGCCGCCGTAAAAAGGCAGGGTGTTTAATACCTATTACTTTTTGGTAAGTATCCAGCCGGGATGCCTTAAGATCAACTCCTATATCGGTCATGCCGGAGGCAATAAGCTGTTCGATATAATCCGGCGTCAACAGCGCGCCGTTTGTGTCAACGTGCAGGTTAATTCCGTCCGGGTTCAGTTCTTTTAATTTTTTCAGGGTTTCGATCAGCCAGCGCCTGTTGATGGTCGATTCGCCGCCTGTGAAAGCTATCCGTTTAAGGTTATAGTCTTTTGCTTTTAAATCAATAATTTCGGCTGCCCGCTCAGGCGTCAGCGGTGTACCCCGCGAGGAATATGTATAAGGCCAGTTCTGGCAGGTTGGACAGCGAAGGATACAGCCCTGAGTGAAGGCGCCAACTTCGGTATAATATGGTTTTCCACTCGTCAGTTGATATTTTTTCCGCAAAGTATGCGGCGTGCCGACCCCTCCTACGGGGTGAGCCTTCGCAGCGGCTATCAGGCGCAAAGGCGGCATTGTTTCAATCACTTTCCGGTCGGTGATAATTTCCATACCATCTTTTAAGGTTGTCACGCAGGACGGCTTAAGGACCCCATTTACAAGAACTGTGCAGCTCCAGCAGCCGCCAGTACGGCAAGGGGCGTAAACCTGGCCCTCATCTGGAAAATGGGAAACCTTGTATCCTGCTTTGGAAAGCGTCTGAAGAACAGTTAACTGGTCAGTAAAACGGTACTGCCGGCCATCAATCAGAACTGTTTTGTCTTCAGTCTCCGGATTTTTTCCCATGTATATAGCCCGGGCCGGGCAGGCAGCAAGACAGGCGCCGCATCCCGTGCACCCATCTTCATAATCGAGGCAGTGCAGGCAGGTTTCACAGAAACCGCAATTAAGGCACAGTTTCTCTTTTTTTCGGGCTATTCTTTTGATGAAACTTCACCACCTCTACAGATGGATTTTCTTATATCATAACCTATTCCAAAACACGCAACAATAAAAAAAGAGAAGCCGAAAAGCACCTTTTTGAAAGTATTCAATAAAACCGTTCTAAGGGTACGGTGTTGTCAACAGCGAACGACTTGCTTAAGCACCGGAGTGAGCGGGACAATACCGTGCCTGCCGGGTTTACTTAACAGTTGCTTAAAAGATTATTTTCAGAGAAGTTACACCTTTTTCAACATGTATAAACAATTATCGACGGGGTAATAATGAGGTTATTCAGCAAGGAATTTAAATGACAGAACTGGTGGAGGTTAAAGCATGCTGGTGAATAAGGTGGAGATCTGTGGTGTAAATACTTCCAAACTCCCCGTACTCACAGGAAGCCAAATGCGCCAGCTATTCCAGGCGATGCAGAGCGGCGATCCCGATGCCCGCAGCCGGTTGATCAACGGCAACCTGCGGCTTGTGTTAAGCGTAATCCAGCGATTCTCCAACCGTGGCGAATATGTCGACGATCTTTTTCAGGTCGGCTGTATCGGGCTGATGAAGGCAATCGACAACTTTGACCTTTCCCAGAACGTTAAGTTTTCAACCTATGCTGTTCCAATGATTATTGGTGAGATCAGGCGCTATTTGAGGGACAATAACTCCGTGCGGGTAAGCCGTTCACTCCGGGATATGGCCTATAAGGCGTTGCAGGTGAGGGACAAGCTGGTCAACAAATTTTCCCGGGAGCCTTCGGTAAATGAGATCGCGCTGGAATTGAAACTGCCCCGTGAAGAAGTCGTTTTTGCGCTGGATGCAATCCAGGACCCCGTTTCTTTATTCGAACCTATCTACCATGACGGCGGCGACCCTATTTTTGTAATGGATCAGATCAGCGATGAAAAGAACGAAGACCACCACTGGCTGGAAGGCATTGCCATTCAGGACGCTTTAAACAGGCTTAGTTCGCGTGAAAAGCACATCCTTACCCTGCGCTTTTACGAAGGCAAAACCCAGATGGAGGTAGCGGAGGAAATAGGAATCTCACAGGCCCAGGTATCCCGCCTGGAAAAGGCGGCCCTTAATCACATGCGCAAGCACCTGTAAGGTTTAAAAAGGACAGCGGGTGGTTACACTAAAAACCGGGTGGTTATTAAATGATTAATAAGTTACGTTCAATTCTGTTGGTATCGGCAGTTCTTATTTTAGTCAGTTTTCTTGCCGCCTGGCGGATAAGCGTCAACGAGGCGTCAAGAGCGCAAATCTGTTCCGCTGGCGGCAATCTGATCCGCCTTCATGTAATTGCCAACAGCAATGATCCTGACGATCAAGCCCTGAAGTACCGTGTGCGCGACCAGGTAATCATCACGATGTCCGATAAGTTCAGCAATGTTCATGATGTTAATCAGGCCAGGAAGGTTGTCCGGGAAAACCTGGGGTATATACGGCAGTTGGCTGCCAAAGAGGTCGCTGATTCCGGCAAAAACTATCCTGTAGCCGTAAAAACAGGCGCCTTTATGTTTCCTGCCAAAAGGTATCAGGGACAGATGTATGATTTTACACTGCCAGCGGGTAATTACGAAGCGCTGAGGATTAATCTGGGCCGGGGAGAAGGGGCAAACTGGTGGTGTGTTTTATTCCCGCCGCTGTGTTTTATCGATCCCGGCGGGGTTGTTCAGGTTAAGGAAAAGGGCGCGTCAAAAACGGTTGAGAAAAAGGAGTTTTCAGCGCAGAACAAAGGCGAAAGCCCTGCGTTAAAAAAAGCGGCGCCTGCTTTTAAATTAAATGTTCCGGAGAGTGTTCCGGCAAGCGGGTCTTTGAAGCAGGAAAAACCGGCCGCCGGCCCTTCCTGGACCCTGGCATCGGCGGGGCCGGAACCGCCGGTTGAATTCCGTTTTAAAATACTGGACTTTTTATCCCGGACAATATTATTTAAGTAGACACCCATGCTACTAACGCAGCGCCATCAGATGATGAAAATTCATCGATAAAGGAAGGACAATGCCTTAAGTGCGATTTTGAGCCTTCATTCAATGAACGAGTGAACCCGAGGTTAAGCGAGGGAACTGTTTGAGGCGCATAGCGCCGAGTTTGACCGAACCCGAGGGTGAATGAGTTCGTACAAGTATAAGAGGTGAACATGAGCACGAAGGCAGTTGACCTTCCTAATGCAAGTTAATTTTCAGACCATTTTTAGCTCATATATTTCGCCTTCCTCATATATAAATATCTTGAGGGGGCGCGGGCAATGGCAAGGATATCCGATTTAAGAGTTCGCGAGGTCATCAACATTGCAGACGGCAGAAGGCTTGGCCCTATAAAAGATATTGACATCAACCTGGAGCAGGGCTCCATTACTTCGATAATCATGCCTGGCCCCAGCAGGCTGGTTTCATTTTTCGGCCGTGAAGAAGAAGTTGTTATTCCCTGGGAGAAAATAAAAAAAATCGGGATGGATGTTATTCTGGTTGATCTAAGGGATATTGTTGATCTGAATCAAGATAAAAATACTCCTAAAAACAAGGAACGGTTGTGGTAAAACACATAACCGTTCTCTAATTTATGCCGGCTTAAAGCAAAGCCCGGTTTTATTATTAATGGCCGCAGGTTGCGCAGTTGCCTGAACTGCACCCGGAGCAGCCTCCACCGCTGCCTGCGAAAGAATCAGAATCGCCGTTTTTCCCGACTGTCCTGAAACTGCTCATTACCCTGTATGGTTCCGGCTTGCCGCATTTTGGGCAATTTAGGTTTTTGCCCGTTTCGCCCATCTGGGACAGCCTCTCAAAACGGCTCTCACATTCCGCACATTTAAATTCATAAACCGGCATTTGCCAATCACTCCTTAATGTTACTTTATCCGGTATTTCTAGTTTACGACTGAGACCTTCCGCTGTCAAGGACAGGTAAAGGCCTGCAATAAATTTATTTCACTGTCATTAAGAGATATGTTAATTGTCGTATAGCTTATAAGTAAATATTAAGTTAAAATATCAAAAGTGTATTTACAAATATAAAAAAATATTATAATATAAGTAAAGTATTCCTAGGAGGGATGGCTAAGGCAGTATGGCGCCAATCAATAAATCCCGTAAACGCTACAGGTTGAGAAACAATATAAGCTATTACATTACAAAAAATTTACGCCTCACACAGCTGGAGTTTGCAGAAAGAATCGGAATGCACCCAACATACCTGAACAGGATTATCAAGAACAAGGTTTCTGTTTCCGGTTTGAGCCTTCGGGTAATCTGTGAAGCGCTTGGAGAGCCGGAAAGAAATGTATTTCCTTTATACAACGAGGTTACCGGGATGAAAATAACCTCTCCGGCAGAATTCAGGGACCAGGATCCTGATCAAAACCCTTGGGAGTATTACATTGATAACTGGTTGAGCAAATAAGAAAGAGGGGCTTTTTGTGAACAGTTTAAGGGTAACTGTACCGGATGGAGCGCACAAAACAGCCTGCGGCCTGTGCCACATGGGCTGCGGTATGGAACTTGAAATCAAGGACGGGGAAATTACCGGCGTCAGGGGAATGCGTGATCATCCCCTGAACAAAGGCCTCCTCTGCGCAAAGGGGCGGGCTGTCCTTGAATACGTATCTTCTCCAAATCGCCTTACTTCTCCCCTGTTAAAAGAAGGCGGCGGTTGGAAAGAAATCTCCTGGGAGCGGGCATTTGAAATAATTATCAGTCAATTGTCAGATTTAAAGGATAAAAGGAGTCTGGGTATTTCGCTGGGAATGCCGATTTTGCTATCCGGAACATCCAATGTGGGATTGATCAGGCGTTTCGCCCACGTTTTCGGAACCCCCAACTGCTTTTCCGTTGAAAGTATCTGCTACCGCTGCCGGATGCTCGGTTACATAGCGACTCTGGGCAGATTTTTTGTGGCTGACCCGGAGAAGTCCGGCTGTATTTTTGTCTGGGGTTCAAATCCTGATCACTCATCCCCGCCAGTAGGGCAAAAAATCCGTGAAAGCAAGAAAAACGGCGCTAAACTGGTGGTCATCGATCCCAGGGCAACAGCCCTGGCCAAGCGGGCGGATCTTCACCTCCAACCCCGTCCGGGAACCGACTGCGCCCTTATCCTGGCGATGTTGAACGTGATTATCTCTGAAGAGCTTTACGACCGGGAATTTGTAAGCAAGTACACTGTTGGATTTGACGAACTGTCTGATCACGTCAGTGAATTTACAACGGAGCACGCTCAGGAAATAACTTCCGTGCCTTCTGAAAAAATTCGTGAAGCGGCAAGGCTTTTTGCAACCTCGAAGTCTTCATGCGTCGTCCAGGGAACAAATGCGCTGGACCAGGTACCCAGCGGTTTTCAGAACAGCCGCGGCATAGCTGTATTACAGGCTATAACCGGTAATGTGGACATTCCCGGCGGTTTTATCCAAACCCCGCGGTTGAGGGTGAACATAGTTGAGGTGGTTGAAAAAGCAGGGGAAAAACCTGTCGGTGTCGACGCCTATCCTATCTTTTACGGTATCTACGGCCGGGAGTTCGGTGAGGGACAGACGCTGGTTATGCTGGACACTCTGCTTACCGGGCAGCCTTACCCGATTAGCAAGATGATCATCAGCGGAACAAACCCGGTAATAACTTGGCCGGAATCCGCCAAAGTGAGAAGAGCTTTAAAAAGTCTGGATTTTCTTGTCGTCATCGAACAGCACATGACTGAAACTGCACAACTTGCCCACCTGGTGCTGCCCGCAGGGACTTTTCTGGAAAGAACCGAACTCTGCGATTATTACAGTCTCTGGGGTATTCCGCATGTCATGCTTCGTAACAAAATTCTGGAATACGGACAGTGCCGTTCTGATCTTGATATCTGGCTTGAGCTTGCCCACAGGATGGGCTTTGTCAAGGAGTTCCCCTGGCAGACAGCCGACGAACTGGTTGACCACATGCTGGAGCCATCCGGTCTGTCTCGCAAGGAACTGTTGCTTTCAGGCGGCGTTACGTACGGACAGCAAAAATATAAGAATTATGAAAAGCAGGGTTTCAAGACACCCAGCGGTAAAATAGAGATTTATTCGAGTTACTTAAAAGATCTTTCCCTACCTCCATTGCCTACATATTTTGAACCGGTGGAAAGCCCTGCTAAAACGCCTGAACTGGCTGAAAAATATCCTTTTATACTGACTACAGGCGCCAGGCAGGTACAATATATTCATTCCCAACTCAGGGAAATTGCCTTCTTAAAGCGTCAATTTCCGGAACCGCTTGCAGAAATCAACCCGGTTACCGCCAGGGAATATAATTTGAATGATCAAGATGAGGTAATTATAGAAAGCCCCAGGGGGGAGATTAAAATTAAGATTAAAATAACCAGGGATATACTGCCAGGTGTTATTAATATCCCCCACGGCTGGGGTCGGGCAAATGTCAACCTGCTTACCGACAGCGCTCCTGTCGACCCTGTGACTGGTTATCCGGCATTAAAAGCGCTGCTCTGCAGGATTAAAAAATCAGCGTGATTTAACTGAGCATAAAACGTTATATTGGTAAATATGTCCGAACACGGGCATATTTACCACTTATTATATCTGCCTGGATTGATAATATATTTTGCTTTTTTTTTTGAATTTTTTGCGGATCACTTTGATTAAATTTTAAGAATAATATAGCCAATACAGATTTTTTGTGATAAAATTCCTAAACAAACAGTAAACTTTAGAAAATATAGTGTTCCGTAGAATCAATACAGTTCAAACCCTTTTAAAGGGGGGAGAGCAGTGCCTAAGATACTGGTTGTGGATGATGAAGAGCACATAGTGGAACTAATCCGTTTTAACCTCGAAAAGGAAGGTTTCGAGGTTATTGTATCAGGAGATGGGGATAATGCTCTTAAAAAGGTATTTTCAGAGCAGCCTGATCTTGTAATTCTTGATCTGATGCTGCCCGGGCAGGATGGTTTATCGGTCTGCCGGACTTTGCGATCTGACCCGAATTCAAGAGGGATTCCTGTGATCATAGTCAGCGCCCGCACTGAGGAAATAGACAGGGTTCTAGGTTTGGAAATGGGCGCTGACGATTATGTTACGAAGCCTTTCAGCCCAAGGGAACTGGTCGCCAGGGTCAAAGCCAGGCTTCGCCGGGAAGCTAAGACACCGGGAAGCCTTTCAGGACAGTTCGCCAGAGGACCGATGATAATTGATCCGGAAAGGTTTTCTGTAGCAGTAAACGGTGTTAAGTATGATCTGACCCCCAAGGAATTTGAGCTTTTATGTGTCTTGGCCCGTGAACCGGGACGGGTCTTTTCACGTGAATATCTCTTGGAGCATATCTGGGGGTATGATTATATGGGCGATTCACGTACTGTTGATGTGCATATAAGGCATATCCGCCAAAAGCTGGAACAGGTATCTGAATTGCCGCAGTTTGTCGAAACAGTCCGCGGCGTCGGGTACCGCTTCAGGGAAAACTTTTAATGACGAAAAAGATCTTTTTGATCAAAGGAATTATTTGGCGGCCGGTTGCCTATTTTGTTATCGTACTGCTGATTTTTTACGGCCTTTTTGATCTTTATATCGCCAATAGACTTAACCTGGCGGGCGCGCTAACTGTTATAATACCGTTTTCGATAGGTTTTGCCTGGTTCTTATGGAGGCGTGTTATAAAACCGCTTGAAGAGGTCAATTCCGCTGCCCGTGAAATGGCGCGCGGGAATCTGGACAGGGAACTGCGCATATACACCGACGACGAATTTGGAGAACTCGCCCGCAGCATTAACGATATGGCCCGCCAGCTGAAAAACACCATTGATGAGATTACGGAAGCCAGGAACCAGGCCGGGGCTATCCTGAACAGCATTGCAGACGGGGTTATTGCAGTCAATAAATCCGGCGAGGTTTTGTTTGTCAATCCGGTGGTCGAGAAGGTTTTTGGAGTTGACCAGAAGGCTAGCCAGGGCAAAAACATACTTGGTGTAATCCGCAATTATGACGTTGAGCGCTTGCTGGAAAAGGCTTTAAGAACGGAAAAGCCGGTCAGCCAGGAGATAAGGCTTATTTATCCGGAGCCTAAAGTGTTTTACGTCAATGCAACCCCTTTACAGGGGCATGACCGCCAAAAAGGTGGCGCTGTAGTTTTATTTAACGACATTACTCAGCGTAAAAAACTTGAAGATATGCGCACTGAATTTGTTGCCAATGTTTCCCATGAGCTTCGAACGCCTCTTACTTCAATCCGCGGTTTTCTGGAAACCCTTCTGGAGGGGAAGATTGAAGATCAGGCAACTGTCCGCCGGTTTTTAGAAATTGTGAACAGGGAAACGGCCAGATTGACGAGGCTGATCGATGATTTGCTGAATCTTTCCAAGATTGAAGAAAGGCAGGTAGTCCACCGCTGGCAGGCTGTCCAGTTGTTGGATACAGTAAACAGGGCAGTTGTAATGTTCCAGGCCCAGGCAAAAAAGCAAAACCTGGAACTGGTCACAGATCTGCCCGCGGAACTTCCCTTGGTCATGGGCGATCCGGATATGCTGGCACAGGTGCTGATCAACATGTTGGACAACGCGATAAAATTCACACCTGCCGGTGGACGGATAACGGTAAGAGCTGGCGCTGACGAAGAAAATGTAAGGATTGACGTGGAAGATACCGGGATGGGCATCCCGCCGGAAAACCTCCCAAGAATTTTTGAGCGTTTTTACCGTGTGGAAAAGTCGCGCTCCAGGGAACTGGGCGGCGTTGGTGTGGGTTTAGCGATAGTCAAACACATTATCAGGGCGCACGGCGGAAAAACGGGGGTAGAAAGCGTCGTTGGCAAGGGAAGCAAGTTTACTTTTACCCTTCCGATCGATGAGAAGAAGGGGTAAAATGATCGAAGTAAGACACTCCAAAATATCACCGAAGGTTGGACATAAAGATGAAAAAAATCAAGATGCTCGCCAGGGATTTAAACCTTTATTACATGGATTATCAGGCTTTAAAAGATATAAATCTGGAAATTGAAACTAACCGGATTACAGCGTTAATCGGGCCCTCCGGTTGTGGTAAATCAACGTTCTTAAGAGTTTTAAACAGGATGAACGATTTAATTGAAGGAGTGCGCATTGAAGGATCCGTTTTTCTGGACGAAGATGATATATACCGTTCCGAGGTTGACGTTGTGGCCTTGCGCAAGCGTGTCGGGATGGTTTTTCAACGGCCCAACCCGTTCCCGATGTCCGTTTATGATAATGTGGCCTATGGGCCGCGCGTTCATGGAATTAGGAACAAAAACCGGCTCGATGAAATTGTGGAGCGCAGTCTGCGAAGAGCCGCCCTGTGGGACGAAGTCAGTGACAGGTTGTTTAAATCAGCCCTGGGATTGTCGGGCGGGCAGCAGCAGAGGGTATGCATAGCCCGTTTACTGGCCATTGAGCCGGAAGTTGTGTTAATGGACGAGCCAAGCTCGGCTCTTGACCCAATTTCCACGTTGAAAGTGGAGGAACTTATCCAGATTTTAAAACAGGACTATACGATTGTGATAGTCACCCATAATATGCAGCAGGCTGCACGGGTTTCCGACGTCACGGCCTTTTTCTTAAATGGCGAGATAGTCGAATTCAGCATTACAGACGAGATTTTTACCCGTCCCAAAGACCAGCGTACAGAGGATTATATTACAGGACGGTTTGGTTAAAGGAGTATTTTTATAAATGAGTACCCGAGGCGCTTTTGATAAAGCCTTAAAAGAACTGCAGCAGGATATTTTACGCATGGCAAGCCTTGTAGAACAGGCTGTTTACGATTCCGTCCAATCTCTGGTCAAGGTGGATGTAACTGAGGCATCCCAGGTTATTATGGGGGACGATATAATTGATAAGCTGTTTCTGGAAATAGAAGAGAAATGTATTAAGATAATCGCTACCCAGCAGCCTATTGCCAGGGATTTGCGAATAGTTGTCACGGGCATAAAAATCTTATTGAACCTGGAAAGGATGGCGGATCACGCCGTTGATATCGCACGCTCCGCCATGTGTTTGAGCGGCCAAACCCTGACCGTCAAACCGCTGGAGTATATTCCGCAAATGGCCAGGTTGACTCAGCAGATGATCAAAGACGGGCTTGACGCCTACGTCCACAGCGACATAGAGAAAGCCAGCGCCATGTGCGCCCTGGATGATGATGTGGACTACATCTTTGCTCAGGTATTCAGGGAACTGATCAACTGTATGATGGAAAATCCGGAAGTGGTGATGCAGTCCACCTATCTTTTACATGTCTGCCGTTACCTGGAGAGAATAGCCGACCACGCCACAAATATCGGCGAGGAGGTAATTTACCTTGTAACAGGGGAACATAAGGAATTGAATTAATATAAATGAAACTACTGATGTTAAATGGGCTGGTCAAATAACCAGCCCATTGGCAGTTAGCAGAAATTTTTTGTTATCAATGGTGAATATTACAAAAAGGTGCTATAATGGGATGTATGTTCTTGGACAACTAGGTGAAAAAAAGTGGGCGTTGAGCAGGAAAAAAGCCTGACCATCTATGAGAACTTACGCATAGTAAAAGAGAAAATAGAACATGCCGCGAGGAAAGCCGGCCGGGCTCCCGCATCCGTAAAGCTGATCGCCGTAACCAAAACAGTACCGGCAGATATAATCAAGCATGCCGTCGCGGCAGGTGTGACCGCTCTCGGAGAAAACAAGGCGCAGGAAATGCTCTTCAAACAGCCCCTTTTGCCGCCTGATTTGGAATGGCACTTTATCGGGCGTCTGCAGAGCAATAAAGTTAAGAGCGTTATTGGAAAAGTCAGTCTTATACACTCACTGGACAGCTGGAAACTGGCTCTGACGATAAATGATTTTGCATTAAAAACCGGCAGGCAAGTCATCGTTCTGGTCCAGGTTAACATATCCGGAGAGACTTCAAAGCAGGGTTTGCCCCCCGCCCAAGCAGCTGATTTTATAAAAGAGGTTATAACCCTTAAGGGGATAAAAATACGGGGTTTGATGACCATAGCGCCTGAGACGGCAGATCCCGAAGAGGTCAGGCCTGTTTTTCGCGATCTGCGGCTTCTGGCCGGGCGGTTAAAAAATATTTTTCCAGGCGTTGATCTGGAATATCTGTCTATGGGTATGAGCAGCGATTTCGTGGTGGCTGTTGAAGAAGGGTCCAATATGCTGCGTCTGGGAACAGCAATTTTTGGCCCGCGTAAATAAAATAAAATAAAATAGGAAAGGAGGATAAGATGGCTAAAAAGTTAATGGACAAGGTATTGGGGTTTATGGGTTTTGAGGAAGAGACCGCTGACGAAGAGGAAAGAGCTCAGGATGAGCATTCCCGTGATAACGACGGGTTTGTTGCACAGCCCAGGCGCAAAGGCCAGGTAGTTAACTTACATGCGCAGCGGCAGGTCAAAGTTATTGTCGCCGAACCGAAAGTATACGACGACGTCCAGAATTTCGCCGATCACTTAAAGAATCACCGGCCTGTAATAATCAACCTTGAAAAGGCCGATGCGGAACTTGCCAAGCGCGTGGTTGATTTTATAAGCGGCGCCACCTACGCCCTGAATGGCTTAATGCGCAAAGTCGGAAACGGCATCTTTCTTTTTACCCCGAGCAATGTTGACATTGCTTCCGAGCTAAAGGAAGAGGCCAGGGAACAGGATCATAATCTTTTTTCATGGATGCGTCAGGTATAATTATAATTTTTTTAAGGAGTAAATCTATTGTCTCTGCACAATCTGAAAATTGGTTGCCTGGGGGGAGGAGCCATGGCCGAAGCTTTATTGTCAGGCTTAATCAAAAGCGGCCTGGCTCCGGGTAGTCTTTATGTCAGCGATATCAGAAGGGAAAGGCTGGATTATCTGTCTTCCGTATTAAAAATCAACACGGTTGAAGACAACTGCCTTTTGGCTGCGCAGGCGGATATTCTGATTATTGCTGTCAAGCCATCCGTGGTAGGCGGGGTAATGGCTGAAATAAGCGGTTCCTTAGCGGCGGGGTGTACTTTGATGTCTATTGCCGCCGGGGTGCCCATAAAATATATAGAAAGCTTTCTAAAAGCCCCGTTTGGGGTAATCAGGGTTATGCCCAACACGCCGTGCCTCGTTGGTGAGGGGGCCTGCGCCGTCAGTTCCGGAACATATGCCACTGCTGCTGACAGGGAGCGGGCGGCAGCCGTTTTTTCCGCAGTTGGAAGAACGGCGGAGGCGCCCGAGGAATTGATGGACGCTGTAACGGGCTTGAGCGGCAGCGGGCCGGCCTATATGTTTCTGATCCTGGAAGCGCTCTGTGACGCCGGCGTCAGGGCGGGCATGTCCAGGGACGTATCTCTTCTTTTAAGCGCCCAGACCATGCTCGGCGCTGCAAAAATGGTTTTAGAAAAAAGCGAACATCCCGCCGTGCTCAAAAATATGGTAACCTCACCGGCGGGAACTACCGCTGAAGGACTTCTGGCCCTGGAAAAAAGGGGCCTGCGTTATGCCTTGATGAAGGCAGTAGACAAAGCTGCCCGGCGTTCCAAGGAGATTTCCGGCAGCTTGAAATAGAGGTGTTCCATGAGTATTGATTCAATTATCAGCAATGCTTTTTATATTTACTACCTGCTGATTATTGCGCGCATTTTTTTGTCTTTTATTCCACACAACCCTTACAATTCGTTAATCAGATTTGTCTATGAAGTGACTGACCCGTGGCTGAATATCTTCAGGCGCGTCATACCCCCCATCGGCATGATTGATATATCGCCGATAGTCGCTATTTTTGCTTTGGGAATTGTCCAAAAGATACTGATTACTTTTTTGCATTTTATAGGATTATAGATCTCTCTTTTTCAAAGGGGCAGGGAAATTTGATTACTGCAGGTATTGACGTCGGTTCAACAACCACTAAAGCTGTTATCGTCGCAGACGGTTTATGGAGCGGAGACGCCCTGGCGCCCACGGGTATTAATAACCGGGCCAGCGCGGAGGAATCACTGGAAAAGGCTCTTGCGAAAGCTCAAATATCATCCGGACAGGTCAACCGGATTGTGACCACGGGTTACGGGAGGGCCAATATACCGTTTGCAGATAAGCAGGTGACGGAAATTACCTGTCATGGACGCGGCGCGTACAGCCTTATCCCTGGACTTCGTACGGTAGTTGATGTGGGCGGGCAGGATAGCAAGGTAATCCGCCTTGATTCCAGGGGGCGTGTTGTCGACTTTGTAATGAATGATAAATGCGCGGCCGGTACGGGCAGGTTTTTGGAAGTTATGGCCAGAGCTCTGGAAAGCGATCTGGAAGATATGGTGTCTCAGGCCAGGCGGGGAACCGGGCAGGTCCCCATCAGCAGCACCTGTACAGTCTTTGCCGAATCGGAAGTTATCTCCCACCTTGCTTCGGGAAAGCCCAAGGATGAAATTATCCGCGGCCTTTTTGAGGCGGTTGTAAACCGCCTGGAAGGAATGGCCCTGCGTTTGAATGTCCAGCCGGAGATTGCCATGACAGGCGGCGTAGCCTTAAATGCCGCCGTAGTTGAAATCTTAAGCCGTGTCCTTGGACAGGCCGTCCACGTGCCGGAAAAAGCCCAACTGGTCGGGGCATACGGGGCAGCCTTGATTGCCGCGGAAAAATAAAAAATACCTGAAAGCGTTTATACAAATGCTCAAGCTGCGTTATGACGGCAATGACTTGATTGTCAAAATTTATGTCCAGCCCCGGTCGGCAAAAAATGAACTGGCGGGTTATTTCCAGGATGCTTTAAAAGTTCGTTTAAGCGCGGCGCCCGTTGAAGGGGAAGCTAACGAAGCCTGCCGGGTTTTCCTGGCGGAAAAGCTGGGCATCTCCAAATCGAGGGTGAAAATTATCAGCGGATTGGCCAATCGCCACAAACAGGTTAAGATATCAGGCTTAACGGATTCCCAGTTCAAGGAAATTCTTTCCCGGGAGGGAATCTGACTCCCGTTAAGAACCCTGCTTTATTCAACCAATGAAAGATATTCTTCCCACTTCAGGATTTTAAAATATTCCCCTAAAGGGCTCTTCCTGTACGTGTTTACGCACGCGTCGTGGCCGGCAAGAGGATAGGCTGTGCAGCAGTCTTCCAGGATAACGCTTTTAAAACCGTTGGCAAAGGCGTCGAAGGCCGTCAGCAGGACGCAGTACGGAGTGGTTATCCCCGCTACCGCAACCCTTTCCACGCCATTGTCCCGCAGGGTAATATCCAGGTCGGTTTTAAAGAAAGAACTCATCCGCCGTTTTTCTAAAACAATGTCACCCTTGAGCGGTTTGAGTTCGTCAATCACTTCTACGCCCGGGGTCCCCCGGAGGGCGTGAGGCTTCATCTTTCCTCCCAGAAACAAATTATCCGTCGGGTAAAAACTGTCGCAGGCAAAAACGACCATCAGCCCTTTTTCGCGGGCTTTCTCCAGCATCTTTTGGATGTTCGGAATAATTGTCTTGGCCTGCCCGCTGATTCCGGTATGAAGATCGGTTTTGATATTATCCTTGAGCATGTCAACTACTATTACGGCGTCTTTCATTATTAAGTTCACTCTCCGTCCTGAAAATTAATTTGCATTAGGGAGGACAACTGCCTATGTGCTCATGTTCACCTCATGCCGTCGTTGTCACGGTTCGCTCAAGTGCTCCGTGCCGGGCATTACCATATTGCTGACTGTTTCCGAACAGCGCGGGCACAGTGTCGGGTACGCGGCGTTCTTTCCTACATCTTCATGGTACATCCAGCATCTTTCACATTTTTCGCCATGCGCCCGCCGGACCTTTACGGCCAGGCCGTTTACCGCCGCAGGGCTTAAGATGTCCTCCTGAGACGCGCGATGCAGTTTTACCGAGGAGACTATAAAAAGGGTGGAAAGCTCTTCCGCTGAATCCCGCAGGAAATCAAAAAGTTCACCCGCAGCATATAAGTCAACCGCCGCTTCAAGGGAGTTGCCGATTAATTTGTCCCTTCTCGCCTGCTCGAGGATACGGGTCGCTTCCTCCCGGACTTCCAGAAGCTTTTCCCACTTTTTGCCCAGTTCGATATCCAGGTATTCTTCATTGACTTCCGGCAGATCGGTCATCTGTACGCTGACCGGCGTTCCTTCCTCCTTGGGAAGGTAGCCCCAGATTTCTTCGCTTGTAAAGGCGAGGATGGGTACTAAAAGGCGCACCAGCACATTTAAAGTTTCGTGCAGAACAGTTTGCGCCGACCGCCTCTGAAGTGAATTAGCCGGCGACGTGTAGAGCCGGTCTTTGATAATATCCAGGTAAAGCGCGCTCATGTCAAGGACGCAAAAGCCGTGCGCCGCATGATAAACGACGTGGTAGTCATAATTGCTGTATGCTGTCAGCACGCGCTGGATTAACTGGTGGAGCTTTAAAAGAGCCCAGCGGTCAATCTCGGGCATTTTATGATAGGATACCCGGTCGGTTTTTAAAGAAAAGTCGTAAAGATTGCCTAAAAGAAACCTGCAGGTGTTGCGGATTTTCCGGTAAGCGTCGGACAACTGGTTCAGGATATTTGGCGAAGCCGCCAGGTCGCTGCGGTAGTCCGTCGAACTGACCCACAGGCGCAGGATATCGGCTCCCATCTGCTTGATTACTTTCATCGGGTCAACGACGTTGCCCAGGGATTTGCTCATCTTGTACCCTTTTTCGTCGACCACGAAACCGTGCGTCAGGACAGCCCGGTAAGGCGCCTCTCCCCGGCTGGCGATTGCAGTTGACAGGGAACTGTTGAACCATCCCCGGTACTGATCGCTTCCTTCCAGGTAAAGGTCAGCCGGCCATCTTAAGTCCGGCCAGATTTCGGGCTGTTCCAGCACGCCTGCGTGGCTGGTTCCGCTGTCAAACCAGACGTCCATAATGTCATTTTCTTTATTAAACACGGTCCCGCCGCATTCGGGGCAGGACAAACCTTCAGGAATAAGTTCCTCAGCCTCGCGGGCAAACCACACGTCGGAACCATGAGAGCGGAACAGCTTCTGCAAATGCTCGGTGGTGTCTTTGCTGATGATTTCCTTTCCGCAGCCGGCGCAGTAGAAAATTGGTATCGGCACCCCCCATGTCCGCTGCCGGGAAATGCACCAATCGCTTCTGCCGGCCACCATATTGCAAATGCGTTCTTCACCCCAGGGGGGGATCCACCTTACGCCGTGAATAGCATCCAGGGTATCCTGGCGGAATCCTTCCACGGAAGCAAACCACTGTTCGGTAGCCCTGAACAGGATCGGCTTTTTGCAGCGCCAGCAATGGGGGTACTGGTGTGAAATTGTTTCCTCTTTGAGCAGATGTCCGCTTTGCAAAAGCTCCTCTTTGACCTTATCGTTCGCGTCGCTGTAGAACAGCCCGGCAAATTGAGCGGCTTCTTCAGTGAAGATGCCGTGGTTGTCAATCGGCGACAGCATCGGCAGGTTGTATCGCAGGCCTACAAGATAATCTTCATGGCCGTGGCCCGGGGCGATATGCACGCATCCGGTGCCTGCATCCAGTGTTACATAAGTATCCAGGACCAATTTTGAATCTCTGCCGAAGAAGGGATGCCTGCAGCAGACGCCTTCGAGAGCCCGTCCTGCAAACTCATCCAGGATCTGTTCGCAGTTTAAGCCCGCTGTATTGCAAAAGTTTTCCAGAAGTTCTTTGGCAACCAGATATTTATTGTCCCCGGACTTAAACAGCACATATTCGTAGTCGGGATGAAGGCAGATTGCAGTGTTTGAAATAAGTGTCCAGGGTGTCGTCGTCCAGATGATGACCCAGGTGTCCTTTTCCGGCAGGACGCCCTTGCCGCCGGTTACGGAAAACCTCACGTAAATCGAGGGAGAGTGCTTGTCCTGGTACTCGACTTCGGCCTCGGCAAGCGCTGTCTCACAGGCTGCGCACCAGTAGACCGGCTTTAAACCCTTGTAAATAAAGCCCCTCCTGGCCATTTCCCCGAAAACCCCGATCTGGGCCGCCTCATAATGGGGCATCAGCGTCAGGTAAGGATGGTCCCAGTCCCCGCGCACCCCCAGGCGTTTGAATTCGTCTCTTTGAATGTCAACGAATTTGAGCGCATATTCCTTGCATTTGTTGCGAAATTCCACGGTACTGATCGAATGCCTGTTTAAGCCCAGGCTTTTGATTGCCTGCTGTTCTATCGGCAGCCCGTGGGTGTCCCATCCGGGCACATAGGGCGCGTCGTAGCCCACCATGGAGTGATATTTAATCACAATGTCTTTGAGGATCTTGTTTAAAGTATGTCCGAGGTGGATATGGCCGTTGGCGTAGGGCGGCCCGTCATGGAGGATAAACTTCGGCCGTCCTGTGTTTTTTTGCTGGACCAGGCGGTAAATACCTATGTCATTCCAGAATTTCAGGATTTCAGGTTCGCGAACAGGCAAATTAGCCCTCATCGGGAAATCCGTACGGGGCAGATTCAGGGTCTTGCTGTAGTCCATTTTTTTGAACACCTCGAAAACAAAAAATATCTTGGCTTGCTTACATAAGATCAACGATTTATATTATATTAGAAAGTATTGTTAAACGTCAATGTTTCCCATAAACTCAAAAACAAAGGGGTTGCAGTAAATATGCCTGTTTATGAATATTCCTGCGGCGACTGCGGCAAAAAGGTGGAGATGCTGGTTAGGTCTTTTGAAGAAGAAGGCCTGTACTGCCCTTTTTGCAAAGGGACTTCCCTGGTGCGGGTTATGTCCTCTTTTGCTTACCACCGCAGCGAGGGTGACCGGCTGGCCGGCCTTGATACAAGCACGAGGAGCAGCGAGGATTATTACAAGGACGACCGCAACGTAGGCCTCTGGGCAAAAAAGCGCATGAAGGAAATGGGCATGGATCCCGGAAAGGAATTCGACGGGGTAATTGAAGAGGCGCGCAAGAAAGCGGCGGACGATGTTAAAGATTGATGGATAGACATCCATGCCGCTAAAGTGACACCAGCAGGAGGATGAAAATTCATCAGCAAAGGGAGGGCAATGCCTTAAGTGCGATTTTGAGCCTTCATTCGAAGAACGAGTGAACCCGAGGTAAAGCGAGGTAACTGTTTGAGGCGCATGGCGCCGAGTTTTACCGAGCCCGAGGGCGAACGAGTTCGTACAAGTATAAGAGGCGAACATGAGCACGTAGGCAGTTGACCTCCCTAAGGCAAGTTAATTTTCAGGATAGAAAGGGCTTTTATGGAAAAGAGAATTATTTGCGCCCTGGATTTTGACGAGCCGGCCAGGGCCATGGAACTTGTCCGGTCCCTTGACGGGGTAGTGGATTTCTTTAAAGTGGGCATGGAATTACAGCTTGCCGGCGGAACGAAAATGCTGCAATGGCTTTTGGACAGCGGTAAACGTGTTTTTCTGGACATGAAGTACTTTGACGTTCCGGAAACTGTCCAAAAAGTTGTTATCCTGGCGGCGCGGCTCGGGGTAGATTTTTTAACGATTCACGGAAACGGCGGGATTATCGAAGCGGCTGCCGCCGGCCGCGGGAATTCGAATTTAAAACTGCTCGCGGTGACTGTTTTGACATGCATGGACGCAGCGGATATTTTGGATTTCGGTTACAGCTGTTCCGTTGAAGAACTGGTCCTGGCCAGGGTGAAAAAATCCATTCAGGGCGGGTGCGACGGAGTAATTGCTTCCGGTTCCGAAGCTGCCCTGTTAAGGAGGGAACTTGGCCGGGACATACTAATTGTGACGCCGGGAATACGCAGCGCGGGAAGCGCTGTTGACAGCCACAAAAGGTCGGTGACTCCCCGGGAAGCAATTGATGCGGGGGCTGACTACCTGGTTATCGGCAGGCCGATTACCAAAGCGGCTGACCCAAGGAGCGCGGCTCAGAAAATCCTGGAGGAAATCAGTTGACTTCCAGGTTCGAAGCGAATCGTTGGCGATGCCGGCACGGAGCACCTGAGCAAACCGTGACAACGACGGTCTGAGGCGAACATGAGCACGAAGGCAGTTGGCCTCCCTAATGCAAGTTAATTTTCAGGATAGACACCCATGCCGCTTTCAAGCGGCGCCATCAGAAGGATGAAAAAGTAAGCATTCAGTAAAACCGTCCAAAGGGCACGGTGTTGTCAACAGCGAACGAATTGCGAAGCGCCGGTAACAGCAGCCGGCGAAGCGAGGGTAACCGGACAGCGGTGCGAAACCAGCGGCACACTGGTAGTTTCTTGAAGAGGCTAAATGAGATCAGAAGTATAATGGAAGCTATATTTTTAAAATTTGCCATGCCGCCTTTGCAGCACCGCTAGTCCGGTCCGAAGCAAGCCGTGCTGCTGTCGGTGCGGAGCACCGGAGTGAGCGTTGATATTGCCGTGCCTATCGGATACTTATTTTCAGGATAGTTCCTTTTTAGTCAGGAAAGCGAAAGTTATGGCCACCACGTAGCAAACTGCGCCGGCAATGAAAGCCCACACGTAGCTATGAGATCAGTTTTTTAATCAGCAGGACTAGATTGGGATGGGACTTATTAAGCCCGTTGTCGGGATGATTATTTTTCGCTCCATAAGGCAGAAGGACTTTTTCTCCCGGATCCCGAACAATAAAAAAGGCAGGTACGAACATGAATAAAAAAAAGAAGAACTCCCTCAGCGAAAAACCTGTCCGCCACCCGTAAATGGGAATTATATAGCCTATTATCAGCGAGATTTAACTAAAAAGGTTTCTAAAGCATGTTTGGATGGCTGTCAACCATCCAGAAGGATTATTCCTACTAAGACAACTTCCTACACTCACATTTTCACCCTTTCTTAATTCATGCTAATGCTTTATAGCTGTTTTCTTTTAAATTCAGATATGTTATTATTTTTATTGATGATCCAGGATTTTACGGTCATGTAGAATGTTAAGTGTGCTGGAAGAAAGGAAGGTCTTAGAAGATTTTAAGAAATAAAAAAAATATGAAAGGATTTCGATAGGAGGATGGATCTTCTAAATTATTTTTTTAATCCGAAGTCAGTAGCTGTAATCGGCGCTTCCAGTGACAGTTATAAGGCTGGCGGTCTATGTCTTATGAGCCTTTTACAATGCGGGTATAAGGGAACTATTTATCCTATAAATCCTCATCATGAAGAAATATTCGGTGTGATAACTTATCCTTCGGTTACCGAATTACCTGAAACTTTCGACATAGGTTTAATCGTTGTCCCTTCCCAGGCTGTTAAAGAAGCTGTTTTAGACTGTGCAAGAGCGGGAGCGAAGGGAGTTATAATTATCAGTTCAGGATTCAAAGAGGCTGAAACCGGACAGGAGTTGGAAAAAGAAATCTTACAGTCTGCGATTGAGACAGGAGTGAAAATAATCGGGCCGAATACCCTGGGATTAATAAATACTGCCTGTTCTTTAAATCTTTCCTTCGTACCTTTTTTAAAAGAGGTCCCACGGGGTCCAATCGGATTGATCAGTCAAAGTGGAGGAGTTTGTATGCTTGTTCTTTACGCCTTGTTAAATGAAAACATAGGAACAAGCAAAGCGGTTGCTTTAGGTAATCGCTGTAACGTAGAGTTTTCCGACATCCTGGCTCATTTCGGCAGTGATCCTGAAATAAAAGTAGTTTTAATGTATCTGGAGGGAATAGAAAATCCCCGTCTTTTGCTTGAAGAAGCTAAGAAAATAACTATGTTTAAGCCCGTAGTGGCATATAAAGTAAGAGGATCCGAGGCTGTTAACAGGGCAGCGTTTTCTCATACGGGGACGCTGACAGGTAGTTTTTACCTCTACCAGACCGCCTTTCGGGATGCTGGGATTATCGGTGTGACAAGCATTGATGAACTAATAGATACGGCCAAGATCCTTTCTCTTTCGCCTATTCCGCGTGGTAACCGGGTAGGTATCGCTACTGTACAGGCTGGCCTGGGGATTATTTTTACCAGCGTCGCCGAACAAGAAGGGCTGAAATTAGCGGAACTTGAGCATTCTACTATAGAAGCACTTGATAACTGTCTGTCTTCAATGGCCCGTTATACTTTACACTCTAATCCTATAGATATAACCTTTGGGGTATCAGATAAACAAATTATTATTCAGACGCTCAGGCTTATAATGCAAGATAATAATGTTGACATGGTAGCTTTATTGAATACTCATCATCCGGAGTATACACCGAATATTCTGGAAGCTGTCGAACAGCTTGCAGCAGCCGGAGAAATCACCAAACCTTTTGTTTTGATGCAGGATTCACCCGCAGAAGCGAATGACAGTAAGCTAAAAGATATTGAAAGAAAAAATATACCTGTCTATAGGTTACCGGATAGGATGGCACGGGCACTGGCCAATTTATACCGTTACGCTGACATAAGGCAAAAGAAAGAAACAATCATTTCAGAGCAAAGCTCTCAGGCAGCGTTGGATGAAGCAAAAGCTAAATTCATTCTTGCCGGAGTTGAACAAGAAGGGCGAAATGTTTTAACTGAACCGGAAGCAAAAGAATTTTTGTCTACAGCTGGGATCTCTGTTACCCCGGTTAAAACAATTGAAAGCTCAGAAGAAGCATGTCGTGCAGCAGCTTCATTGGGAACGCCGGTGGTCTTAAAACTTGTCTCTCCTTTAATCGTGCACAAATCAGATATTGGCGGGGTTATGCTGAATTTAGCCGGTGAAAAAGAAATCAAGGAAGCTTATGAAGAAATTATCTTGAAAGGCAGATGCTTTGATCCCCTGGTCCGCGTAAGTATTCAACCTATGGCCCCTCCAGGTATAGAAGTTATCATCGGAGCTATTACGGATAACCAGTTCGGCCCGGTCATAATGTTTGGCCTGGGAGGAACAACTGTAGAGGTTTATCATGACGTCTCCTTCAGGCTATTGCCTTTAAATACCCTGGCGGCCAGAGAGATGATCCAAGAAATAAAGGGATTTTCTTTGTTGCAAGGCTACCGGGGCCGGGTGGTCGTCAATCTTGAACCGATTGTCGATATCTTGATGAAAATCTCAACTCTGGTAACAACTTTCACACAGATTAAAGAAATTGATATGAACCCTGTAATTGTTTATCCAAATAAAGCGTTGGTTGTTGATTCACGTATTTTATTAACCGGATAGTCCAAATAAGCAAACGTTAAAATATGTGGCGCGCCTGAGTATGTAAAATGGAGCAGGCTTAAACAACTTGCTGCGGTTTGAAATATGCCGAGTTTGACTTAAGCCCGAGGGTGAACGAATTCGTATAAGAATAAGAGGCGAACATGAGCACGTAGGCAGTTGACCTTCCTAATGCAAGTTAATTTCTAGGACAGTTTCTTTTTTGGTTAGATAAGCGCAGATTATGGCTATTACGTAGCAAAACGCGCCGGCGATAAAAGCCCAGACATAGCTGTGGGTGTGGTCAAAAATCCAGCCGCCCATTATCGAGCCTATAAAACCTCCCAGACCGAATGCGGAGGAGATCAGTCCCATTATTGTGCCGAGCGAGCCCGTTCCCAGCGAGTAGCCCGCCAAGCCCGGCAGGGACATGGCTTTGCCTCCGTAACCCAGGGAATAGATAACCACGAAAATATAGAGCATCCATATATTTTTCACCGTGATTAAATACAAAAAGGCAATACAGCACATACTGCAGAAAATAATCAGGCTTTTCTTGAAGCCGATTTTGTCGCAGACGAAACCTGCCTGCAGTCTCCCCACACCGCTGAACAAACCCACCAGCCCCATTGCGCTTGCCGCCACCAGTTTGGGGATGCCCATATCCTCGGCAAAGGGCACGACGTGGGTGGAGACAATCAACAGCGCAATACAGGTAAAAAATTGATTGGCGTAAAGCAATAAAAAGGTCCGGTTGGAGATCAGTTTTTTAATCAGCAGGACGAGATTGGTGTGGGGCTTATTAAGCCCGTTGTCAGGATGACTATTTTTCATGCCCAAAGGCAGCAGGCCTATTTGACGGGGTTCACGGACGATGAAAAAGGCGGGGACGAACATAAATAAGAAAAGAAGGGCCCCTTCAGCGAAAA
Organism: Desulfotomaculum sp.; assembly: GCA_003485325.1. GTDB lineage: Bacteria > Bacillota > Desulfotomaculia > Desulfotomaculales > Nap2-2B > 46-80. The sequence continues at coordinate 69,351 of DMZI01000037.1, read as the reverse complement.
AACCTGTCCGCCACCCGTAAATGGGAATGAGATAACCTACCAGCAGGGAGATGATGAAGGCGCCGAGGCCTATCCCGCACATGCTGACGCCCAGGGCAACCCCTCTTTTTTCTATAAACCACTTTTGAACGACTGAAGACGGAATTGAATAGCAGCATCCTGTGCCGAGGCCGGCGATGACCCCGAAAAAGAAAAACAACTGCCAGTAGTTTTGAGCCATGCCGGATAAAAGAAGCCCGCCGCCCAAAAGAAACCCGGCCACCCAGACGGTAATCTTGGGGCTGTATCGATCCGCCAGGATACCGGTTATAATAGCCGAAATTCCATAGAACAGGTTATTAAACGAAGCCAGGGAAGATGTGAGCGCTCTGTTCCAGCCAAATTCCCTGGCCAGATCAAGGACATAAATGCCGAAGGTCAGCTGCGCGGCTGACGTCATTCCGACAAAAGTAAGGGCTATAACAACGATCCAGCCGTAAAAAAATTTGGGGTTGTTTTGCGCTTCGTTTGACATTTTATAAATTAAATCCTTTTTGGTTGTTTCGCGGGAACGTGCGCGGCCGGCTGCGGATTAGGCCTGATATGCGCAACGGAAAGAATGGCCATCAGGTAAAAAAACGCCCCGGCGATAAAAGCTAAACAATAGCTGTCGGTTTGATCAAATATCCAGCCTCCCAGTACCGAACCTATAAAACCTCCTGTTCCGAAAGCTATGGCGATAAGGCCAAGGATCTTTCCCAAAGAATTTGTTCCGAATACCTCTCCCGTCAGTCCGGGCAGGGCCATTGCCTTGCCGCCGTATCCAAGTGAATAAAAAATAACAAATACGTAAAGCATCAGCAGATTTCTTACGAAAATAAGGTATAAAAAGGCGACGAGACAAAGACCGCAGGAAAGGATGAGGCCTTTTTTGTATCCAATCCTTTCGCAGAGATATCCCGCCTGAAACCTTCCCGCGGCGCTGATGACACCGACCATGCCGAGCGCGCCGGCGGCGGCCAGTTTGGGGATGCCCATATCCTCTGCGTTGGCTACAAAATGAGTATACATGATGATCAGGGAAATACAAGTAAAAAACTGGTTGGCAAAACAGCCTATAAAATACTTGTTGGCAATTAAACTTTTAAAGGTCCAGACATCGTTCTGATTTAGATTTGTAATTAAACTGGCGGTTTGAATTTTTTCTGCGCCATATGGCAAAAGGCCCTTTTCTTCCGGATTTCCCGCCATGAAAATACTGGCCAGGATCATGATTGAAAAGAGAAAAGCCCCTTCGGCAAAAAACCCCACCCTCCAACCGTAGTGGGGAATGAGGTAACCGACAAGCAGGGAAATTACGAAACTGCCGATGCTTATGCCGCACATGCTTATTCCGAGCGCTACGGATCTTTTTTCAATAAACCACCTCTGTACGATAGAGGAAGGCACGCAATAACAGCAGCTTGTGCCAAGGGCCGCGACAATCCCGAAGAACAGGTACATTTGCCATACGTTGCGGGCAAGCCCGCACAGGAGAAGGCCCCCGCCAAGCAGGACGGCGGAAACCAAAATAAGCGGCCTGGGCCTGTAGCGGTCGGCAATTGTTCCCGCAAGAACGGCTGCCAGGCTATAGACAAAATAATGGACCGAACTGATCGACGACGTCAGCGTCCTGTTCCAGTGAAACTCGGCGATCAGTTCCTTGACATATATTCCATAGGTCAACTGGGCCGCAGCGGTCATGCCAATTAAAACGCAGGCTGCAAGCACGAGCCAGCCGTAAAAAAACGCCGGTTTATTTTGCTTATCGTCTGACATGTCTGATCCTTTCATTTTTTATTATATTTCTGTCGAATCCGCATATTTCCTGCTTTTCGTCAACAATGATCAGAGCGTTTAAGAAATAAAATTTTTAAGAACCCGGCAGGAAATAACAGTACTTGTGTCTAAAATATACATCTACAAATAAAGTTTTGGTTAACCAAGCATAATTAAGGAGGAGATTTGGGTATGGATTTTGATCTTTCAGAAGAGTTGCAAGATATTCGAAGGCTTGCCCGCGATTTTGCCGAGACAGAGGTAAAACCTACTTGCGATGCCGATGACAAGGCGCACCGCTTCCGCCCCGATCTGGTCAAAAAGATGGGCGAACTGGGATTTTTTGGTTGTGCCGTTCCCGAGGAGTACGGCGGAAACGGTATGGGTTATGCGGCTTTAGCCATCCTGGCTGAAGAAACGGCAAGGGTGTGGAGTTCCTTAAGGCTCGCTTTTGCAGCCAATTTATTGGGTCCTGCAATGACCATCCTGCGATACGGCAGCGAGGAGTTAAAGAAGAAATACGTTCCGCCGCTGGTCAATGCGGATGTATTCGGCTGTTTTGCCTTAACAGAGCCGAATGCGGGTTCCGACGTGGCCGCCATGAAAACCAAGGCCATTCTTGACGGAGATCATTACGTTTTAAACGGCAGCAAAATGTGGATCTCTTACTGCACCGTAGCGGACGTGGGGTTGGTTTACGCCTACACCGATCCTTCAAGGCCAGTAAAGGGAATGTCCGCCTTTATCGTAGACATGAAGTCTGAAGGCATCACCAATGAGGCAATTACCGAAAAGCTTGGTAACTGGGGCGGCCCGGTAGGCTCAATCACATTTGAAAACTGCAGGGTTCCCAAAGAAAACCTCCTGGGCAAAGAAGGCGAGGGTTTTGTTATTGCTATGAAACAGCTCGACGACACCCGCCTTGCTTCCATGGCCGGCGCCCTTGGTGTCGCCCAGGCATGCCTGGATGCGTCACTTGAATACTGCAACCAGCGCGAGCAGTTCGGCCAACTGATCGGCAAATTCCAGATGATCCAGGATCAGATCGCCCAGATGGTGGTGGATATAAACGCCGCCCGCCTGATGGTCTACAAGGTGGCTTTCCTGAAAGACAAGGGCAGGCCCTGCACGCTGGAGACCTCCATGGCCAAGCTTTTCGCCGCTGAGGCGGCGAACAAGTGCGCCGACTACGCGATGAAGATTTACAGCGCCTATGGTTATTCCGAGGAGTACCCGGTGGCCAGGCTCTTCCGGGACGCCAAGTACTACCAGATCGTCGAGGGCACGAGCAACATTCAAAAGACAATCGTTGCCAACGACGCCCTGGGCTACAGAAAGGCCAACAAATCGTAAATAAAAAACGGGCCAATTAAACAAAGAAAAGATATAAAAGAGGGGATTCGCGCCCCTCTTTTATTATTATAAGTATGTGATTTGCGGCACATTATCTTATTTAATTGCATGCGCATTGTAGAATTAAGTGGTTGGAATAAGAAAAAATATCTGATCCCGGCTTGCAAACTTTTCATGCTATAATAATAAATACAGGGTTTCATATTTCGACAATTTTTCTTGTTGAAATGAGATGTAAACTGGATGAGATATTTAAAAGTGAAATCTATTAATAATGAAATTTATAAAAACATAAAGAGCGTTTGTGGCTTTAGTCTTTTAGAAGCGCTAGTTGCCTTCATAATACTTGCTACGCTGCTCATCCCCCTGGTTCGTCTTGTTCCTGACTACTACAGGATGGCCAACCGCTCGAATGACAGGTCTTTTTCGGTTGACCTGGCTCAAGATAAGATAGAAGAATTTAAAAGCAAAAAAATATTGATGACCTTGGCCCTACGACTATTTCAGCCCACACTGATTATCAGTTCCGGGTCACCGGGAACAGGACGGACGCGGCGGGGAGTCTGACAGCAAATCCGCCTGCCGGGACTTATAATATAACTGTGACTATTTACCATACGGTTAATGGTATAACAAAAGAAACAGGGTCATTAACAGGCGAAGTACAAGTGGGGTAGCAAACGGGTGATTTTTAGTGTTCACAAAACCCGGCAAAAATGGGTTTGCGCTTATAGAGGTAGTAATATCTCTGGCAATGCTTGTTTTTTTATCATTAGGCTTTCATTTTTTGTTAAGAATACAGGCTCGCCTATGGTAATATCTCGCAGAACCTCATTGTAATTCCTTAAATCTGTTTCAGCCAATCAAAATTTTCTCTACGGGGTGCCGCACGACGCTTCTTTGCCTTCCCTGGGCGAGAGCGTAAGCAAGTGTAAGCGGTCCAAGGCGTCCTACAAACATGGTTAAAATTATAAGGATACGCCCGAAGTCGCTTAATGTCGGGGTCATGTTCATGCTCAAGCCCACTGTTCCAAAGGCCGACACCGTTTCAAAAAGGACGGGCAGGAAACTTGCTTTTTCAGTCAGGTTTAAGAGCAGGATTACGGCAATGACCAAAAAGCCTGACAGAAGAGCCACGCCGAGGGCTTTGTATACCTGCTCGGTAGGTATCCTGCGGTTCTTGATTTCCACATCTTCCTTTCCCCTTGCGTGAGACCAGATTGCGACCAGCAACAATCCGAATGTTGTTGTTTTAATTCCTCCCCCTGTGGAACCGGGCGAAGCCCCGATGAACATCAGGATGACAAGCAGGAACTGTGTGGCCGAGCGCAGGCCGGCTATGTCAACCGTATTAAAGCCTGCCGTACGCGGGGTGACTGATTGAAAATAAGAAGCCAGCAGCTTTCCTTCCCAGGTGAGCGGCTTAAGCGTGTTCGACCATTCGAAAAGCAAAAACAATAATGTTCCGCCGGCAATTAAGATCAGTGTCATGACTATGGCCAGCCAGGAATGGACCGAGAGCTTGTGTTGTTTGATGCGGGAGATGTTCATGACCACTGAAAAACCGATCCCGCCGACAATAACTAAAGTTGTAATTGAAAAAACGATAATTGGGTCGTCGACATAAGCGGTTAGACTTTTAAACATGCCAAACACATTTCCAAAAATATCAAACCCGGAATTGTTGAAGGCTGAGATCGAGTGAAATAGGCCATACCACAAACAACGGGGCCACCCGACAGTATAGTATAAACGGGAAGCTAAAATTACTGCAAAAGCACCTTCTGTAATAAAAGTAAAAAACAGAACTGTCTTGGCGAGTTTAACGACACCGGAAATATCAAGCTGGTTGAGACCCTCTTTAATCAGCATCCGTTCCTTGAAACCAATCCTTTTACCCATCAGCAAAAAAAATAAAGTTGCCATGGTCATAATCCCAAGGCCGCCGGTCTGAATCAAAACCAAAATAATTAACTGTCCCCAAAAAGACCAGTACGTTCCGGTATCAACCACGACGAGGCCGGTTACACATACCGCACTGGTGGCCGTAAACAGTGAAGTTAGAAAATCCGTGCTCTTGCCTGCCGCCGAGGCAAAAGGCAAGCACAGCAGCGCAGCCCCGGCCAGGATTACAGCCGCAAAACCCAGGATCAGAAATTTTGCCGGATCCAGTCCCGCAAAAAAAGACTTCTGCGCACCGGCGCTCCTTGTGAAAGAAATTTTTTCTGTTATTTCTTGCATGAACGAACCCCCGGATATCCTTACACTTTTTATGATTTTGCCTGATAAATTATAATTCTTGGAAGGGACTTCTGCAAGAAACAAAATATAAGCAAAATATAAATGTGTAAATTAAAAGTCCGGCCATCTTTGGCAAGATAAGGCAAGGCTTGGTTTAAACTTATATGTTTTCTTACATTAAAGGCCGGGTTAATTGTCCCCGGCCTGACTTTAATACTGCCTTTAAGCTAAAACAATCCATTATAACCTGCCAACTTTTTTGAAGGCTACTGGATAGGCGTTTGAAAACTATGGGATTGCTGTTCGATAATCGTTTGCGCTCCTTTGTCAATATATTCCCGCTCATGGGGATTTAAAAGGAAAATAAGCTGCTGCAGTTCGCCCACGTGCCGCCTTTCTTCATCTGCAATATGATAAAGGACTTTTTTAACTCTTTCATCATTTGTAGCTATTGCATGAGCCTCATATCCGATAATCGCTTCCAGTTCGCCCGCCAGATCAACTCACAGCGCCTGGATCAGCTCTTAAGGAGAGGGATGGGCAGTTCTGCCAAAAGGCATAAACCGTGAAAAGAAGTAAATGATTATGTTGTTGGCTGCACTGTTGCTTTTTCAGAAATTCCATCAGTACCTACGCCCACAACATAAAAAGTTCCGTCAACCGGTTTGCCTGTATAAATCTTGTAGGACCTTCCTTCTAACCACTGATCATACATGTAATTTTTTACCTCGCCGCCGTATGTACTAACCAGATCTGTGTTTAAGCCGAGGGTCGCCAGCGAAGCGGCGTCTGTATCTCCGGGGTAAAAATTGTTTTCAGCGTAAAAACCTTCGACCACTGCCTGCATTGTTGAAATATCAGTCTTGGCCTTGTCTATTTTCGCTTTTGCTATATATCCGCTGTAAAACTTGACGCCGACGACGACCAGCACCGAGATGATGACCAGCACGACCATCATTTCGATCATGGTAAAACCTTCTTCTTTATGCTGCATTCCGGGCATTTTAATTTCTCCTGTTGTTAAGGCGCCTGCGTTGTAATTAAATATTAACATATTTAAGAAGATATTACATAGTTAATTCTTCCCTGAACTCACTTTGCAATTTCTTGATTTTACAGCAGGAGAAGGAATTAGCTAGGCAAAATAGAATTATCTGTTATCAAGGTTAATAGTTGAGTCCGACGGTACAGCAGCAGCGAGTAAAGATGGCTGTGGGAAGAAGGGTTAAATAGGAGGCGAATACCATGAATGTATTTATGTCGTCGATTTCACAAGTATTCAGAGGCTCAATCAAGGCTTTTCAGACATTCCCTGTTACCATAGGAAGCGCCCTGGCATTCGCGGTTGTGACGATGATCAGGATTCAACTAAATTGGCCACAGCAGGAACCATATAATCTTCTGTTCAACAGTCTGCATTGGGCTTTTGCGCTGGGAGCTGTTTTCAGCCTTGCCGCGATAACTGCGGCCCAAAGCCGGTTCAACACCAAAAAAGCATTCTTGGTCGCCAACCTGCTCGGTGTCGCGGTTGTAGTCGCAGCCTTTCTAATGCTCTATCTGCTTGGCGGAACTAAATCAGGCCTGGACGATTCATGTTTTGTCAGAGTATCGGTCATAGCTGCATCACGTGTCAGCGCTGCAATTCTGATCAGTTTTCTTGCCTTCATTATCCTGGCCGGCTATCCAGAAGATCAGACAGGCTTTGCCCGTTCATTTTTCATGACGCACAAGGCTTTTTTTATCGCCCTTGTTTACGGCCTGGTTATTATGGCCGGTACCTCAGGAGTTGCAGGCGCTGTCCAGGCCCTCCTTTACCGCGGTATGAGCGAGAAAGTCTATGAGTATATAGGGACTTTAGTCGGATTTCTTACTTTTACAATTTTCATCGGTTATTTTCCGGACTTCCGCAAGGGACAGATTGACGAACGCCGCGAGGAAGCCCAGAAACAGCCGCGGTTTATCGAGATACTTTTGGAATATATCATAATACCGATCGTACTGGCCTTAACTGCCGTCTTGCTGATCTGGGCAGGTAAAACCATTATTACAGGGTCGTGGCCAGTGTTTGATCAACTCTATGGTATCGCAGCCAGTTATACAATCGGCGGGATCTGGCTTCATATAATGGTTACCCATTATGAATCACGACCGGCAAAGCTCTACCGACAAATTTACCCCTTTGCCGCGCTGATAATTCTGGCATTTGAGGCAAGGGCTATACTTATCCAGTTGAGCAGGACGGGGCTTAAAGATACTGAGTATTTCTTCATCTTGATTTTAATTTTTGCAGCGGCGGCGTCTATTTTACTGCTGATAATGAAGGCCAGATCCCATCCTGCGATTGTAACCCTTATATGTGCGCTGGCTGTTTTCGCGGTTCTGCCCGTGGCAGGGTACCAGGAGCTGCCTGTAACATGCCAGGTGAACCGTCTGGAAAACATGCTGGTCAGCCAGGGTATGCTTGAAAATAATAAACTGATCCCTGCAGCTAAAGAGCCGGAACGGACGGTAAGAGAATCAATTACCGATGCGGTAAATTACCTTGCTTGTGCTGAAGATGCAAAGCTTCCGCCATGGTTTGATAAACACCTGAGTGAAAGCGATGTATTCAAAATCAAGCTTGGCTTCGAACAGACATGGTCGGCGCCCGAGGACACTATTGCAGCCGAACCCAGGGGGAAAATTGGATTTTTCCTCACGTTGCCAGCCGGCGCAATAGACATCGGAGAATATGACTGGGTTGTTAATCTGCAGCCGGAGAAATTGGAAGACACAGCCATAATTAAAGGGAATAAAGGATTATACCGGATCAGTTGGATAGCTACCCCTACTGGTAATATACCGGTCTTAAAGATCGAATTGAACGATCGCGTGATTCTCAAGCAAAGCATGAACGCTTATATAGACGAGATTAAAGCGGAATTTTCGCCGGATAAGACAAAAAACCCCAAGGCAACCGTCAAGGACATGAGTCTGCAGTTGGAGACCCCGGAAATAACTGTCCTGCTTGTTTTTAACAATGTGCAAATTCATGTTGACCCCCGACATGATGTTTTTAATTATTGGCTCAACCTGAACGCGTTATATGTTAAAGAAAAACCGTAATCAGGTATTTAGGAATCAGGGTACATAAGGGTAAAGTAAAAAAATAAAAAAAGGAAGATGTTCAGTATGAAGTTGGAAAAAATTGATCACATCTGCATTGCAGTTAAAGATGTTAAGAAGGCTGAAGAACTATTTGCCGGGACATTCGATTTAAGAGCAGTTGATCACTATATTGATGAGAAAGAAAAGATAAGCGTTGCAAGGTTTATGATTGGGGAAGTTGCTTTCGAACTCATGGAATCTACCAGTCCGGACGGCGAAGTTGCCAGATTTATTGAAAAAAACGGAGAAGGTATGTTCTTAATATCTTTTAAAGTGCCGGATGTAGAAGGCAGCATGGAAGAGCTTAATAAAAAAGGCCTCTCCCCAATTGATAAAAAACCAAGGAATTGGTGTGGAAGAAATTTTACTTTTTTACACCCAAAGGATTTCGCAGGAGTTTTAATCGAACTAATTGATTAACTCTTTGCTGCCCTATAAGTGCATTTGTCGTTAATTCATAGTCTAAAATGGCAAGGACTTCCACTATCGGAACCCTTGCCATTGCTGCTTTTTATGGTGGACCGTGAGGGCATCGAACCCCCAACCTGACGATTAAGAGTCGCCTGCTCTGCCAATTGAGCTAACGGTCCATAGTCAAAGTTGGTCGGGATGGAGGGATTTGAACCCCCGGCCTCTTGCGCCCAAGGCAAGCGCGCTAGCCAAGCTGCGCCACATCCCGCAAGAAGGCTTAAAATACAAAATTAGTATAGCACGTTAAAACAGGTATATCAAGAGCCACTTTGAAAAATGAAGATATACTTATTTCCATGTTTATCCTTACTTTTGAGGTTTCAAGCCTTCTTTTTTTTGTCGAAGCCTGCTATATTATGGAGATTTTCAGCGTTTCTTTTAGAGGAATATTTTTTTTTAGGTTGAATTAAATACTACAGCCTACTTTGGTAAAATTATCCCTCTTTTGTAACAGGAGTTTAACCATTGCAGATTACCTCAGAACAAATGCAAATGCTTCTGGAAACAAGCCGTTTTTTAAATTCCCAGCTTGAGCTTGAAAAACTTCTCGAACTGGTGCTTGAAAGGGCAATGGCGGTTGTATCCGCCGAGGCGGGAACCCTTTGGCTGGCTGAAGAGGACGGTTACCTGGCGCCTTTTGTGGCCAGGGGTCCCAAGGCTGACGATTTAAAAGGCCTGCGTCTTAAACCAGGAGAAGGTCTGGCAGGGCAGGTCGTGGCGGAAAATGAGCCGCGCCTGATCAAGAATGTCCACCTGGACGCCTCGTGGGCCGGGCGGTTTGACGACGCGACAGGGTTTGTCACCCGTTCCCTTTTGTGTATACCTTTAAGAGGCCGGAAAGAAGTAATCGGATGCCTGCAGCTTCTGAATAAAGAAAGGGAGCAGTATTTCACGGAATCAGACTTGGATATCGTACTGGCTTTTGCCTGGCAGGCGGCAATCTCCTTGGAAAACAGCCGGCTTTATACCTGGCAGGGAATGCTCCTGAACAGCCTGATCAGGGTGCTCGCCTCATCTTTGGACGCCCGCGACCCTTATACACACGGCCATTCCGAGAGGGTCAGCCAATATTCCGTGATGATTGGAAAAGGACTCGGATTTTCGCCCGAGGAATTGGAATTACTGGAAAGGGCTGCCCTGCTGCACGATGTGGGCAAGATCGGTATTCGGGACAATGTTCTTCTTCTTCAGAGACCGCTCTCTTCCGAAGAGTGGAACATTATGAAAATGCACCCGGAAATCGGCACGCGTATCCTTGCCGATTTGGAACCCCGGCAGCTTGCCGAAGGGATTTATGAAGGAGCGATGTACCACCAGGAAAAATTCGACGGCAGCGGCTATCCTATCCTCAGGGGGTAAAAGGATACGATATTCCCCTTGTGGGCAGGATAATTGCCGTTGCGGATACTTTTGATGCAATTACCACCGACCGCCCTTACCGCAAGGGAGCCGGTTTCGACGAGGCTTTAAAGGAGATTTCCCGCTGTTCAGGCGCCCAGCTCGACCCGGAAATAGCGAATGTTTTTGTGGAAATAATGGAGAAGAAATAAAACTATTGCGTCCAAAATACCGTTATTTCGCTGTTTACAACCGGCTCGCCATTCTGATTTAAGGTTATCATCTCAAAAAACACATACTTGCGTTCCATTTTGACGAACTTGTTTTTCACGGTTACATTGGTTACAAGGTGATCCCCGGGAAATACCGGCCTGATAAATTTGAACTTCTGCCTTGCGTGGACCGCCGCGCCGGGGGGGATTTTGCCTTCCGACTGAAAAGCGGAAATGATATATATGGCAGCGCTTGTCGGGGGCGCTATAATACTGCCGTAAAAAGAGCTTTTACCGCTTTCCTCTTCGCGATAGAGCGGGTTATTATCAAAAACGGCTTCAGCGTATTTATAGATTGTTTCTTTGGTCATCGTGAACTCGTGAGGCTTAAATTTTTGCCCGACTTCAAATTCTTCAAAACTGATCATTTTTTCCTTCTCCAAAACTGATCCCTCCCGGCCAAAATAAAGAAATTACAGTTCCGCTAAAGCTGTTGCAGTTCCTGTAATGATGCTGGCGTTCTCCTGGTTTGTGCAGGCGACTTTGCAAGTTACAATGCCTCTGTCGCCCGAGGTTTTCTTTGTTTTAACTTTGCCCGACGCCGTGATTGTGTCACCGGGCCGTACGGGCGCATGAAAGCTTATTTCCATGGCGCTTCCCGAGTACCACCCGTCTTTAAAAAAGTTGGCCATCATTTCTGAAATATAGGCAATAGTAAGCAGTCCGTGGGCAATTGTACCTTTAAACACTGTTTGACCGGCAAACTCCGGATCAATATGCTGCGGATCCATATCACCGGAGGCATGGGCATACTTGTTGATGATCTCCTGCGTGACCTGTTTTTTAACCTCCGGAAGTTCCATTCCCAATTCAATCTCGGCAAACTTTTTTAGATTCGGGCGCCTGGTATTCATAAAACTTTCCCCCATGGTTTTTTATCTTGTTTTTCTTCACCCGGGCAGGTTTTTCCTGCCTTGGGCCTTTAAGTCAAATAAAAAATGCAAAGATGAGTTTTGGCCCGGCGAGAAGAAGATCTATAACGCGTAGTTGAAAAACTGTTTTAAATCGCGTGTCAAAGACAACAAGGTTAAAAACCGGCGTCACCCTCATTAGAGGAGGGCGGGAATTTCTCGATTTTATATAACGATATAAAGCAGTCAGTAAAAAGCCTTTTATTCCCCATAACCAGCCGGCTGCCAGGGCGGTGTAATACGCGTCGGGCGTGCCGATCCTGGTTTCCCAACTGACATGTTCCATTTTTGCCCGCCGTATTAAAAAGATAAATAAAGCTTTTAACGTTTGTATTTTGCGGGCGGAAAAGTTTTTGCTTTTCTTAAAATCAGGCCAGTTTTTACCCAGGGGGAAGGCGCTTTCTTTTTTATATAGAGTGATAGGCAGGGCATTGATCTTTATTTCCAGCGTACACTCAGTTCCCCGGCAGGAAAAACAGATCAAAAAAGTAACGGGAACCATCAGGATAATGGAAACTAAGATTAAAAAAGCGGCAATCAGCCACCCGGGCCAGGCCATACCACACCTCCTTCACAAGTAATATTTTCCTCCAGCCAGCGCTAGTCTATGCGTTTTTGCGGCGAGCTTTTATTATTGCGTTAAAAAGCCTGGTTTGCTATAATTTGTTGTAAAGTTTTTTACATTCAAATATCAGATACTGGGAGCCTTTGTATCTAATAAAGGGAGGTTAGGTTCGAATAATGAAAGAAGTGGTAATTGTCAGCGGAGCAAGAACACCTATTGGTACTTTTGGCGTTACTTTGAAGGACGTGCCTGCGGTTAAACTGGGCGCTCTGGTAATCAGGGAATCGTTGAAGAAGGCGGGATTAAGGCCCAAGTCGGGTCCGGAACTGATGAGTTTTACGCCCGAGGCCTTGAAAGAAATGGGAATGCCCGATCTTGAGAAAAAAGCTTATGACTGGGATAACTCCCTGCCTGAAGTTCAGGTTGACGAGGTTATCATGGGTAATGTTCTCCAGGGAGGCCAGGGACAGAACCCTGCCCGGCAGGCGGCGATCTTCGGCGGCATTCCAAAGGAAACAAACGCTTTTACCGTCAACAAGGTATGCGCTTCAGGGATGAAGGCTATTGCTCTGGGAGCGCAGGCAATCATGACCGGCGACGCGGAAGTGGTTGTTGCCGGTGGGATGGAGAGCATGAGCTGCGCCCCCTATATTCTCCCTAAAGCCCGCTGGGGCTACCGGATGGATGTTACATCCAAGGGAGAAATGCTTGACATGATGGTTTTGGACGGGGTCTGGGAAATATTCTACGGTTATCATATGGGTAACACTGCGGAAAACATTGCCGCAAAGTACGGTATTACCCGCTTGGAGCAGGATGAACTGGGCCTTTTAAGCCACCAGCGTGCCCGGAAAGCCATCAAGGAAGGCCTTTTTAAAGAGGAGATAGTCCCTGTGATTATTCCCCAGAAAAAGGGTGACCCGATTGTATTCGATACAGATGAAAGGCCTATGGAAACCACCCTGGAGAAAATGGCTAAGATAGGCCCGGCTTTCCGTAAGGACGGTACTGTTACGGCAGGAAACGCTTCCGGTGTAAATGACGCCGCCGCCGCTGTGCTGATGATGTCGGCGGATAAAGCCAGGGAGTTGGGACTGCAGCCGCTGGCCACATTCAGAGGCTTTGCGGGAGGCGGTGTTGATCCTGCTTATATGGGCCTCGGTCCTGTTCCGGCTGTAAAGAAAGTTCTCAGCAAGACCGGCCTTTCTCTTACAGATATGGATGTAATCGAGCTAAATGAGGCCTTTGCCTCACAGGCAATCGGCTGCATACGGGAACTTGGTATAAGCCTTGACAACACCAACCTGCTCGGCAGCGGCATATCCCTGGGGCATCCAATCGGATGTGCGGGCGCAAGGCTGGTTGTTACTATGATCCACGAAATGAAGCGCAATAACCGGAAGTTTGGCCTGGCGACGATGTGCATCGGCGGCGGCCAGGGCGCGGCGATAATTTTTGAAAGAAAGTAACTGACTGAATAAAAAACAAGACAAGATGGACCTGGAAAGACTTTTGACAGTTTTTCCAGGTTCTTTTAAATACAAGGGAGCTCTTGTATTTGATGTCGAAATTTGAGTTATTTTAGTATTAAGTAAGAGCTATTTTTTGTTAGGGATTTTAAATGATATAATGATGGCGCCATAAAAATATTAAGGGGTGGATACAGCATTGGAGGGGCAGGATACCCAGATTTTAGCAAGGTATGCGACTATTGCGGTTGATATTGCGACACGCATCGTAAGGGGTGAGTACAGGGAGGGCCAGAAGGTGTTCGGGAGGTCTACCCTGGCAGGAAAGTACAGTGTATCACCTGAAACGATCCGCCGGGCTTTGACTCTTCTTCAGGAAACCGGTATTGTCGACGTTGTTCCCGGGGTTGGAGTTGTCGTTCAGTCCCAAAAAGCTGCCGAGGCTTTTTTAACCGAGTACGGTCACAGGAAAGTGCTGCGGGCCATGCAGGAAAAGCTGCACGGTCTGCTTAAAGAAAGAGAAATCATCGACCAGGAAATCGAAAAACTGATGAATGAACTGCTGGATTATACTTTAAAAATGGCCGGCAATCTGCAGCGTGTAGAAGAAATAAGGGTATCGCCCAGTTCGGCTCTTGTCGGTAAAACACTGGCCGAGGCGGAGTTCAGGATAAAAACCGGAGCAACGGTACTATCTGTATACCGGGGCGGGGAAGAAATCCTTTCACCGCAGGCCGATACTGTCATTTATAGCGGAGACGTTTTAATCCTTATTACTCCCCCGGAAGTAAGGGACAAAGTATACGGCCTTGTAATCAATGCCCCGCCGGACAGCGCAAGTGAGAATCTCTAAATTCGTCGAATTGTTGACATCCGCTTGAGATTGGCTTTATAATATTTATAAAAATAACACCTTCGGGGACGGGTGGAATTCCCTATCGGCGGTAAGAAGCGACTAGGTTTTGAGCCCGCTAGCCTTTATGGCTGATCTGGTGAAAATCCAGGGCCGACAGTAACAGTCTGGATGGGAGAAGGTTTTAAGGCTTTAGCTCCTTATAATTTTTATAAGGATGAGTAAAGTTATACTTTTGCCCCGGAGGTTTTGACGGGGCTTTTATTATTTATGGATGATCAAGACAGGTTTTATATGGGCAGGGCTTTGGAACTGGCGAGGCTGGGCAGGGGAAAAACAAGCCCCAACCCTATGGTTGGGGCGGTGGTTGTCAATGACGGTAAGGTGGCCGGGGAAGGTTACCACCATAAAGCCGGGAGCCCTCATGCCGAGATTATCGCTCTTGACAATGCAGGTGAAAAAGCAAAAGGCGCCACACTTTACGTAAATCTGGAACCCTGCTGTCATTACGGCCGGACCGGCCCCTGCGCAAATGCTGTTGTTGAGGCTGGAATAAGCAGGGTTGTCATAGCGATGAGTGATCCGAACCCGCTGGTCTGCGGCAAGGGAATTGCTTATCTTAAACAGCGCAATGTGGAAGTTACGACAGGGGTTTTGGAGGAAGAAGCCCTACTTTTAAATGAAATTTTTATCAAGTATATCACCACGGGCAGGCCTTTTGTAATGTTAAAGACAGCAATGAGCGTGGACGGTAAAATTGCTGCCCGTACAGGGGATTCGCGTTGGGTTACAGGACCCGAAGCCCGCAGCTGGGTTCATGTTTTGCGCAATCTGTACGATGCCGTTCTTGTGGGTATAAATACTGTGCTGGCTGATGACCCGCTTCTTACGGTCCGGCTGCCTGGTGAAAAAGGGAAAAATCCCGTACGGGTTGTAGTCGACAGCCTGGCCCGCACGCCGTTAAATTCCCAGGTGCTTTCGCAGTTGGCGGAAGCGCCGACAATTATTGCAACAACTGGGGGCGCCGGCGTACAGAAGATTGCCCGGCTGAAAGAAACGGGAGCGGAAGTGCTTGTCGTGCCGGGAGACGGGCCCCGTGTGGATTTAAAACGGTTGATGGCGGATTTGGCCGGGCGGGAAATTACCAGCGTGATGATTGAAGGAGGAGGAGAAATAAACGCTTCAGCTTTGGAAAGCGGCCTTGTGGATAAAGTAATCTGGTTTATCGCCCCCAAAATAGTCGGCGGGCGGCTGTCTCCAGGCCCGGTGGGGGGCCGGGGAATAACACTGATGGCGGATGCCGCGCAGATTGAAAACTTAACTGTAACAAGGTTTGGCGAGGATATTTGCCTGGAGGGTTACCTGAAGCAATTTCGTGATTAAAGATCGGGGTGTATTGAACTGTTTACTGGTCTGGTAGAGGAACTTGGTGAACTTATAACAATCATGCGGGGCCCGGCATCCGCAGCATTAAAAATTAAAGCCGGGCAGGTCATCAGACAGGCGCGCCAGGGGGATAGCATAGCTGTCAATGGTGTATGCCTTACGATTACAAGGCTTGGAGAAGGTTTCTTTACAGCAGATGTCATGGCTGAAACCCTGGCCAGTTCCAACTTGGGCAAACTGCGCCCCGGAGATGTATTGAATCTTGAGCGAGCGATGCGTTTGGACGGCCGCCTGGGTGGGCATTTGGTCAGTGGCCACATTGACGGAGTAGGTGTGATTTCAGGGAAAAAGATGGAAGATTTGGCTGTGGTATTTGATATTTCGGCCCCTGTTGAGGTAACGCGTTATTTAATTAAAAAAGGTTCGGTTGCTGTTGACGGCATAAGCCTTACCGTTGTAAATTTTAATGAGCGAAGTTTCCGGGTTTCAATTATTCCTCATACTGCCAGAAATACTACACTGGGTTATAAAGGCCCGGGGGATAATGTAAATCTTGAAGCGGATCTTATCGGAAAGTATATAGAAAAATTTTTATTAAACGGCCGCCCTGGTACCGGGGAGAAAAAGGATGGAATATCCTTGTCTTTCCTGGCTGATAAGGGATTTTTATAGAAAAAGGCCCGGTTAAAAATCTTCTGGAAAGGGAAAATGGCAATGGAATATAAGTTTAATACTATTGAGGAAGCTATCAAGGAAATACAACAGGGCAAAATGATTGTAGTTATTGACGACAAGGACCGGGAAAACGAGGGGGATCTGGTAATGGCCGCTGAAAAGGCCACACCGGAGGCAATTAATTTCATGGTTACATACGGGAAGGGGCTTCTGTGCATGCCTTTAGCGGCCGAGCGGCTGGACGAGCTGAATTTGCCGCCTATGGTGATCAATAACACCGACCCTCACGGCACTGCTTTTACTGTCTCTGTCGACCACAGGGAAACTACTACAGGCATATCGGCTTTTGAGAGAGCTTTCACAGTTAAGGCGATACTGGACCCGACGACTTCAGCAGAAGATTTGAGGCGTCCCGGCCATGTTTTTCCTTTAAGGGCCAAGGAAGGCGGCGTTCTCCGCCGGGCCGGCCATACCGAAGCTTCAGTGGACCTGGCCAGGCTGGCAGGGTGCTTTCCGGCCGGGGTTATTTGCGAAATAATGAGAGAAGACGGGAAAATGGCCCGCGTGGATGACCTGATGAAATTCTGCAGCCTTCACGGACTAATGATTATTACCGTGGCTGATCTTATTCAATACAGGAGGCGTACGGAAAAACTCATCAGAAAGGTTGATGAGGCGAAGCTTCCCACCAGGTATGGCGATTTCATCGCGGCAGCTTATGAAAGTACCCTTGACGGAAAGGGGCATCTTGCGCTGGTAAAAGGCGATCTAAGCGCCGTCGAAGCCCCGCTGGTCAGGGTTCACTCGGAGTGCCTGACAGGGGATGTTTTTGGGTCGTTGCGCTGCGACTGCGGTGATCAGGTCACCAGGGCGCTGGAAATGATCGAAAAGGAAGGCGCCGGCGTGTTTTTATACATGCGCCAGGAAGGGCGGGGAATTGGCCTTTTAAATAAAATCAGGGCTTACAAGCTTCAGGACGAGGGAAGGGATACAGTCGAGGCTAACGAAGAACTCGGCTTTCCGCCTGACTTGAGGGATTATGGTATTGGAGCTCAAATTCTGGCGGACCTCGGTCTGGAAAAAATACGCCTGATGACCAATAACCCCAGAAAAATCGTCGGTCTTGAGGGATACGGTCTGAAAGTTATCAGAAGAGTTCCCATTGAAATTTCTCCGGGAGTTGACAACCGTTTTTATTTATCTACCAAAAAGAACAAGTTAGGACATTTATTAAAAATAGACGGTTAATATTTTTTAGTTTTGATTAAAAAAGGAGGAGGAAAAATTGAAGGTTTACGAAGGTAATTTAATAGGCCAGGGTTTAAAATTCGGGGTGGTGGTCGGACGTTTCAATGAGTTCATTACCAACCGTCTTTTAAGCGGCGCTCTGGATACGCTGAAGCGCCATGGGGTTGCCGACGATGACATAGAAGTGGCCTGGGTTCCGGGCGCCTTTGAAATACCTGCGGTAGCCCGCCAAATGATCGGCCTTGGGCGTTTTGACGCTGTTGTTTGCCTCGGCGCTGTAATTCGCGGCGCGACCCCGCATTTCGAACATGTGGCGGCCCAGGTATCCAGAGGCGTGGCCAGGATCAGCCTGGACAGCGGAGTACCTGTTACGTTTGGGGTTATCCTTGCCGACAGTATCGAACAGGCTATTGAACGTGCGGGAACCAAAGCGGGGAATAAAGGCGGAAGCGCTGCTGAAATGGCCATCGAGATGGCCAATTTGCTTAAGGCAATTTCCGGCGGAAAGGAAGAATAGTTTGTGGGACGGTTCCAAACGGTGCGGAGCTTAAAGGAAATTGGAGAGCTCACCATATCACCTGACAGGCTTCTTTTTTCCGCCAGCGAGCAGGAAATAAAAGAGGGCTGGACTACAGATATCTACTTTGTAAAGGCCAGGGAAATTTTAAAAGAAACCGGGCTGGATCAGGTTCCGGTTACAGCGGAAATTTTTGCGCGGCATGCGGGTATATTAGCGGGCGTTCCCGAAGTTAAAAGCCTGTTGCAGGATACGGGTGTTGAGCTTTGGTCCCTTCAGGAGGGTGAGTCTTTCCGGGAAAAAGAGATTGTTATGCGCATCAGCGGCCTCTATGATAGTTTCGGAATCTTTGAAACTGCCTTACTGGGCATCTTAGCCAGTTCAAGCGGTTGGGCAACGGCAGCCAGACAGTGCAAGGATGCCGCCGGCGCGAAAAAGGTTGTTTGCTTTGGCGCCCGCCACGTACATCCCGCCGTTGCGCCCGTTATGGAAAGGGCTGCTATTATCGGCGGCGCGGACGGAGCAAGCTGTATTCTGGGGGCAAAACTGGCCGGCCGGGAACCAACCGGAACAATGCCTCATGCTGTAATTCTTATCCTGGGCGATACGGTAAAGGTTGCGGATATCTACAGGCGGATTATGCCCGAGGGGGCGCCAGTAATCATACTGGTCGATACTTTCAAGGATGAAGCCGAGGAAACCTTGAGGGTCGCCGAAGCCCTGAAGGAAAGGTTGAGTGGTGTCAGGATGGATACGCCCGGCGAAAGAGGCGGGGTTACACCTTCACTGGTCCGTGAAATAAGGGCGCGTCTTGACCTGGGGGGCTTTTCACATGTCCAAATTCTGGTTAGCGGGGGTATAACGCCTGAACGTATAGTTGTCCTTGACAGGGCAGGCGCGGATTCTTTCGGAGTAGGAAGCTATATATCATCCGCCCCGCCCATCGATATGACAATGGATCTGAAAGAAGTTGATGGAAAACCGGTTGCCAAGCGGGGGCGCATTCCGGGAATAACCCATTCGCCGCGTTTAAAGAGGTTTTAAGAAATTGCCGGTTAGAGCTTTAGATTGCTCTTTTTACTTTTCCGCTTCTTAAACAGCGCGTACAAACAAGAATTCTTTTCGGAGCGCCGTCAATTACCGCCTTAACCCGCTGCAGGTTTGCCGCCCAGGTTTTCTTTGTGCGAATGTGGGAGTGGCTTACCTTCATGCCGACTTCTATGCCCTTCCCGCAGATTGTACATTTTCTGGCCAATCAACACATCTCCCTTGAAGAATAGACTGTTGATTATTCTATCAAAAGTTGCAGGGTCATGCAAGTATGTTTTCCAGAACACATCGGGATCACCCCATAGATCAGAATATTCAGTACTTGAAGACAGTTGGCCCGAAAA
Source organism: Desulfotomaculum sp. (assembly GCA_003485325.1). GTDB lineage: Bacteria > Bacillota > Desulfotomaculia > Desulfotomaculales > Nap2-2B > 46-80. Next base: position 49,714 of record DMZI01000037.1, on the reverse strand, counting down.
GGGCGGCAGTCTTAAAAAGGCTGGGAATAGAAACTGTTCACGATCTGCTTTATTATTTCCCGCGGGATTACGAGGACAGGAGCCAGGTAAAGACGGCCTTTGAAACTGTTCACGGCGAAAAGGCCACTCTTATCGGGACGGTAACGGGAGTAAGGGAAACAAAACCACGGCCGGGCCTTGTTGTTACCAAACTGCTGCTTAAAGACGGCAGTGGTTTTTTTATGGGGGTTTGGTTTAACCAGCCTTATCTAAAAAAACAGTTTTCACCCGGGCAAAAAGTTGTCCTGACAGGTAAAATAGAGCGTTTAACCGGACAGGTTCAGGTATATGCAAGTGATTTTGAGTTAATCGAAGAAGGGGAGGAACTTTTGCAGGAGGGGCGAATCGTACCCGCTTATCCGCTTACTGAACAGCTCAGCCAGCGTCTGCTGCGCAGGATCATTAAAAAAGGGTTGGATGAATGGGCGCACAGGTTGAGGGAATTTATACCGCCGCATTTGGTTGAAGAGTATGCTCTGCCTGTTTTGCCGGCAGCCCTGAAGGAAGTTCATTTCCCCTCCAGTAACCTAAAAGCTCAAAAAGCAAAAGAACGTTTTATCTGGGAAGATTTTTTTTTATTTCAGGTTGCCCTTGGTTTACGGCGTTTGAAACTGACCAGGATAAGCAAACCCCATCACTACTTGCCTCACCCTGATATTCTGGAAGAATTCATCGAAAGACTCCCTTTTACTTTGACGGCAGGCCAAAACAGCGCCTGGCGGGAAATTAACCGTGATCTGGACAAGGCCGGTCCGATGTACCGTTTGCTGCAGGGCGACGTTGGATCAGGTAAAACTGTTGTCAGCCTGCTGTTTCTGCTGAAGGCGGTCGGCAGCGGTCTGCAGGGAGCGCTGATGGCGCCGACCGAGATTCTTGCAGAGCAGCACTACCTCAGCCTGCGGCGCCTCCTGAAAGATTCGGGGATCGAAATAGGGTTCATTTCAGGCGGTCTCAGGAAGAAAGAACGTTTATTGTTTCTTGAAAGGCTGCGCGGCGGCCAAATATCGATTATAGTAGGAACCCATGCTCTTATCCAGGACGATGTGGAATTCAAGAACCTTGCGGCGGTCGTGATTGATGAACAGCACCGTTTCGGTGTGCGGCAGAGAGCTCTTTTGCAGTCCAAGGGGCATTATCCTGATGTCCTGATCATGACTGCTACACCGATACCGCGCACTTTAGCCCTGACTTTTTACGGTGATCTTGAAATCAGCACGATCCGGGAACTTCCCCCTGGCCGCAAACCGGTCAAGACATACCTGTCAACAGACATGGGATCAGTTTACCGTTTTATCCGCAGGCAGGTGGATCTGGGCCGGCAGGCATATATAATTTGCCCTCTTATAGAGGAATCTGAGAGATTTGATGTGCAGGCGGCGGTTGAACTTGAAAAAGAGCTCTCTTCGGGAATTTTCTTTCGGGATTGCAGAGTTGCCCTTTTACACGGAAGATTAAAAACCAATGAGAAAGAAAGGGTTATGAAGTCTTTTTACAGCGGTGATGTGGATGTCTTGATCTCAACTACCGTAATCGAGGTGGGTGTAGATGTGCCGAACGCCAGCGTTATGGTGATTCTGGGAGCGGAGCGGTTTGGCCTCGCCCAGCTGCATCAGCTGCGCGGGCGTGTGGGGCGGGGCAGTCAGGAATCATACTGCATTCTTGCCTCGGACTCGCAATCTGAGGATGCGCGGGAACGTTTAAAAACCCTTACCAGGATCGCAGACGGTTTTTCCCTGGCCGAGGCAGACCTGTCTTTAAGGGGGCCGGGCGAATTGACGGGATTCCGCCAGTCCGGTTTGCCGGGATTTAAAGCAGCCGACCTGATCCGTGATCAGCGGCTAATCTTGCAGGTCAGGAGGGAGGCTTTTAAATTGCTGGAAACCGATCCGGAGCTTACCTGCCGCGATAATATGTTATTGAGGGAAGAATTACAGGCAAGGTCAATGCTAAATTGGGGAGGGGGTTGATTTTTGAACAATATTTTATAATTTCGTTACAATTTAAAGCGAAATAAAATTTAACTCTAATAGTTTTTAAATCCTTATTTTCAAGCTATTAACTGGGTAAAATGTTCTAGTTTAAAGCAATTTATTAATGCTCATAATAAACTTAAGCTGAAAATAAGGAGGTGAAAATTAAATGGCACAGGGACAGAAATCGAATAGGATTCTCATTAATCAGGCTTCCAACGCAATGGAGCAGTTCAAGTGGGAAACTGCTGCCGAGCTTGGTATTCAGGTTCCCCAGGGTGGTTACATGGGTGATATTCCTTCCCGTGTTAATGGCGCCATAGGCGGTAACATGGTCAAAAAGATGATCGCTGCTTATGAGACAAGCCTGGCTAGCGGCAACCAGCCTCCGACTCCTCAGGTTACCGCCGGCGGCCGTTAGTTCCTAAAGGGAGTTTTTCCTAGCTGAGATCCGAAGATGAGTAAAGGATATATTTTCTTTAAACTACTGTATTTAATTGAAAATGGATATGAGCCGGAAGGCCAGTTTAGGGTAAAAGCTTAACTGGTCTACCGGTTTTTTTCGGCAAATTTATGGCCATGCTAAAATAGACTGCAGCCGGAAAAACAGTTTTGAGGTTATCGGTTTTCTTGCCGCTGGAAAGTGTCCTTAATTGGTATTTAATGCATATAGAATGTGTAATCATCCTGGGTTAATTCCGGCTGTAAAGCGGATGTTATACCGGTCGCTATAATTTTTGCCGTGCTGTGTATTAAGGTGTCAATTTCTTTGGGGGTGACCGTAAGATTTCCCCCAAAGGGTTCAAGTACTTTATTGATTACCTGCTGCGAAAAGTTTGAGCCTGCTTGATTGTTTGTTTGCGCCTGTTTTAAATACTGTTCAATAGCGTCGCTGGCTATGACGGCCGCGTGAACCACTGTGGGCACACCGATTGCTATCACGGGCACGCCCATTGTTTCCTGGTTAATGACGGACCTTTGGTTTCCAATACCGGAACCGGGCTTTATTCCGGTGGTGGCTATTTGGATTGTTGTTGCGATGCGTGTTACACTGCGGGCAGCCAGTGAGTCGACGGTTATGATTAGTTCCGGATGGATCTTTTCCACAACGCCCTTGATGATTTCTGCAGTTTCTATGCCTGTAATCCCCAATACGCCGGGAGCCATGGCGCTGACGGATCGCATCCCTTGTTTCAATGTCTGGGGAGCGTAATTGAAAAGGTGGCGTGTAACAAGACTTTGCTCAACTACTTCAGGACCCAGGGCGTCAGGGGTTGCCCGCCAGTTTCCCAGCCCGACCAGTAAAATATTGGCGTATTCGGGGAGATTGACTAGTGTTTTAAGATAACGGGCCAGTATCTCGCTTATTTCCTTATGCGCCGGGGGATTGTTTTCCCTGATTACCGGCGCTTCAATGGTTATGTAAATACCAACCGGTTTTCCCATGATTTTTTCCGCGTATTGTTCCATAATATTGACTATAGTTACTTGGGCATGTTCGTAATTTTCCTGATCGACCTTTACACCCGGAATTTCCTGGCCGGTTTCCCCGCGGACAATTTCTCTGGCTTCTAAAGCAAGGTCTAAACTGATTCCAAAATTCTGGTAAACTTGACTTAACATAATAATCACCTTCTATGATTGCACAGATATAGCATTTCCCCATAATTTTTGTTTATGTGCGTAAATTCTAGGAAAATACTTAATTAATGCAAATTAGTTTAATCATTGTGTTAAGATTATGGTAAAATGTACGGAAGAAGGAAAGCTTGGCATGGTTAGGGTAATTTCCGGCATATACAGGGGCCGCCTGTTAAAAGTGCCCCGTGGTTGGAAAGGGCGTCCAACCGGTGACAGAGTTAAAGAGGCTCTTTTTGACATACTCGGCGGGAGAGTTCAGGAAAGCCGTTTTTTAGACCTTTATGCCGGAACCGGCAATGTGGGTATCGAGGCTATAAGCCGGGGCGCGCGGCAGGTTTGCTTCGTAGACCAAAACAGCAAAGCTGTGCAGGCTATATATGAAAACCTTCGTTTTTTGCCCGGGGATTTGTCAGCCCAAATTTATGTAATCAAGTTAAATGTTTTAAAAGCCCTTAAATTAATGGCAAACAGAAAAGAGCTTTATAATATTATCTTTCTTGATCCACCATATGAGCAGCGCCTGGAAAAGCCTACAATCGAAATGATCAGCAGCTGCGGTTTGCTCTTGCCGGATGGCGTTATTATTGTGGAAAGCAGTAAAAGAGAGGTGTTGCCGGCCAGGGTTGATGATTTAACGCTAACACGCCAACAAAGGTATGGGGATACGCTGTTGACTTTTTATAGTTTTCAAACCCGGACTGGCCGATAGTCCAAGCCCAAGTAAAAGGGAGGTTTATAAGTGGAGCTGTCAAATATTCTAAATGAACTTGAAGAACTGGTCGAGGAAAGTATGCGGGTTCCCCTGACAAGGAAAGTTTTAATCAATGAAGACCGGCTGCTGGATTGCCTTGACCGAATCCGCACTTCTATACCAGAAGAAATGCGTCAGGCGAAATGGTTGATCCAGGAGCGCGAAAAGGTGCTGGCCGATTCAAAAAGAGAGGCGTCAAGGATTATGGAAGATGCTAAAAAACAGGTAGACAGGCAGGCTGAGGAAAGTGAAATATCACGCCAGGCCAAAATAATAGCTGAGGAAACAATCCAGAAGGCGGAACAGATTGCCTTCGAAATTAAACAGGGGGCACGCGATTACGCTGATGATGTTTTAAGCGGGATTGAAAAAAATCTGGAAAAACTCTCGGAGCAGGTGAAAAAGGGCAGGGAAGAATTGAATGGTTTAAAACAGGCTGGTTAACGAATAAAAAGGGTCTTCCGGTTAGAAGACCCTTTTGTTAAAGGCTTGACTTTACAGGTTAATATTTGAATATTTTCTCCAAGGCCTGGCAGTTATCTTGTTCTCCAGTATCTCAAGAGCCTGACAGACGATTTTTCTTGTATCGTGAGGCATAATCACGTCGTCAACATAACCGCGTTCCGCGGGCTGGTAAGGATGTTCGTACATTGTCCGGTATTCATTGATTCTTTTTGCAGCTGTTTCAGCCGGGTTCGGAGAGTTCTTGATTTCCTTGGCAAAGATTACGCTTGCCGCAGTGTCGCCGCCGACGATGTTAATCTTGGCTGTCGGCCAGGCGTAACACAGGTCTGCGCCGATGCTCTTGTCCAGGATGGCGTAATGAGCGCCCGCATATGATTTGCCGATGATTACGGCAATAAGAGGCACAGTGGCGTCAGCCCAGGCATAAAGGGTTTTCGCCCCGTGACGTAAAATTCCCTTATGCTCTTCTTCGGAACCAATCCAGAATGCAGGGCAATCCACGAAGGTAACCACCGGGATATTAAACAGGTCGCATGTACGGACGAATCTGGCAAGTTTGTCGGAGGAGTCGCAGTTCATGGCGCCTGCCAGGTAGTCGGGGTTATTGGCGACAATGCCGACCGATCTCCCGTCGAAGCGTGCGAAGCCGACAATTAAATTTGGAGCAAAATCTTTGTGGATTTCAAAGAAGCTTCCCTTATCCACAACCATATCGATAAGCGGGTACATATCGTAAGGCGTCGACAGATTTTCATCAGGCAGGAAGTCATCCAGTTCAGGAATCTCTCTCATGGGGTCGTCGCCGACTTTTATAACCGGGGGCTTTTCCTTGTTGTTATTGGGCATATAGGATAAAAGTTTTTTGGCCATATCAATGCACTCAAAATCGTCTTCTCCCACGACATGCGTGTTCCCTGCCTTAATGGCATGGGGTTCCCAGCCGGAAAGATCTTCCAGGGAGATTTCTTCACCGGTCATGGTTTTTACAAAAGCGGGTCCGGCGATACCTAAAAAGCCGGTCTTTGCGCTCTGAATCAGGAAATCGTTCATAATCGGATGGTAGGCCTGGCCGCCAAGGCAGGGCCCTAAAAGAAGCGCTATCTGCGGGATGATGCCGGAAGCGCGGCACTGGGCTGCAAAGGTCCAGCCGTATGCCTCCAAGGTATCCATTCCTTCCTGAAGCCGTGCGCCGCCGGAGTCGTTTATGCCAATGAAAGGCCAACCTTTGTTCTGTGCAAATTCAAGAGCCCAGACGAACTTCTTTCCGTGATACTCTCCGAAAGTGCCGGCCATGGCTGTGAAGTCCTCTGATATAACAACTACATTACGGCCGTTTATTTTCCCGTATCCTGCCACAACACCTTCTGCAGGGACATATACTTTACTCATGCCGAATTCTGATTGACGGTGCTTCATAAAAGCGCCGACTTCCCAGAAAGAATGCGGATCCAAAAGCAGATCAAGTCTTTCGCGGGCGTTGGTTTGTCCCTTCGCCTTGCGCTTTTCTATAGCTGCTTCTCCTCCCATGGCAAGGGCGGCTTTCCGCCTTTTCATATAATCATCGTAAATATGATCAAATTTAGTAGCCATCACGCGCCTCCTATTTTAGTAATAATTCATAAGGGGTCAAAAAATAATGTTATAAATAATTATCTGGCTGGAAAAGATCCAACCTTAAAATTGCCTCTCCTTTTCCCCTTTCAAAGCTAAAAAATACCGCTTTTCCTGCCTATTTATTTGTATAAAACCAACACCCCCCATTATCCGGCTTTATCTGTGAAAGCAAAAAAGACAAAAGACGTGTATGCCGCGACAAAACCCGATGTAAGCAAATTACCAAAAGAATTATAACTTGGGGATGGTGAACTTGTCAACATTAACGGTTTTATGTATCTTGACTATGCATTTTTCTTGACATCGGGCAATACTGTGTTAAAATATAACATGTGGTTTGCTGGTGGTTTTAAAAACCGCCCTTATGTATTTATAGTTTGAACAGGATAAAGGAGAGTTGAACGGGTGTACGCAGTTATTGAAACTGGTGGCAGGCAGTACCGTGTACGGGAAAAGGAAACGCTTCTGGTAGATAAACTTCCCGTTGAAGCTGGTCAGGAAATTACCATTGACAAGGTGCTGGCCGTTTCGGACGGAGAAAATATAAAAATAGGAACACCTTTCGTAACGGGGGCAAAAGTTACTTTAAAAGCTGTGGACCACGGACGGGGCCGAAAAGTAATCGTATTTAAATATAAGGCAAAGAAGAATTACCGCCGCAAAAAAGGCGCCAGGCGAGCCTTTACGCAGGTGTTTGTAGAAAAGATCGAAGAGATTGTTTAGTAATCAGGAGGTGAATAACCATGGCTCATAAAAAGGGAGTAGGAAGTTCACGCAACGGGCGTGATTCACAGCCCAAAATGCTGGGTGTAAAACGTTATGACGGTCAAATAGTTTCTGCTGGCAGCATCCTTGTGCGGCAGAGAGGAACCAGGATTCATCCCGGAAATAATGTTGGCAAGGGCAGGGACGATACATTGTTTGCGCTTGTAGACGGCCTTGTTTCCTACCAGCGCAGGGGCCGTGACAAAAAACAGGTAAGTGTGGAACCAGTTCCTGTAGGATAGGTTTCCATCAACCCATATGAGAAAGAAAGGCCGGTACAAAAGCCGGCCTTTTTTATAATACCGTTGCATGAGAACCATCTTTAAGATATATGGGGGTCTTGTAATGGATACAGACATGTTTCTGGAAATACTACGTGTGCAAAGGCATGATTTTATAAACCACATTCAGGTTATTTCCGGATTTATACAGTTAAATAAAATAGAGCAGGCCAAAAAATATATTAATGAAGCAGTAATGCAGATTAACCGTTTTGGAGAAATCATTAATCTTAAACCGCCTGAAGTTGCGGCAGCATTATTAGAGGCCAGGAACCAGGCTGCAAAATATGGTGTTGAGATTGACCTGCGAATAGAGGGAAGTCCGGAATCGTGCCTGGCGCCGGGTAAAGATCTCGGTTCCGGCCTGCGCGAAATATTTAGTAAAGCACTGTCAGGTTTTTTGCCTGAGGTGGAAAACCGTAATTTAAAGGTCAGCTTTATGGAAGAACCGGGAAAGTTTATCTGCCGCCTTGGTTTTTCAATTTCGGCGTTTCGTGAAGGACTGAATGAAAGCGTTGAAGCCGTCAACCGGAGCATGAGCGCCTGGGGGGGCAATGTTGTTCTTACAGAAACAGAAAACCTGTGCGAAGTATCGTTTTGCCTGCCCAAAAAGGAAACTGGCTAAAAGTTATTCGTGATGGTGATATTTTGTTTTACGATAAAGTTAAAATTTACGTTAAGGCGGGCGACGGAGGCAACGGGTGCGTCGCTTTTCGCAGGGAAAAGTATGTTCCCGACGGCGGACCCTCGGGAGGAGACGGCGGACGGGGCGGCGATGTTATTTTCCGTGTTGATGGCGGGCGGGCTACTTTAATCGACTTCCGTTACAAAAGGCATTACAAATCGGAGCGGGGCCAGCACGGCATGGGCAAAGATATGCACGGCCGCGCGGGGAAAGATCTGTATCTGCGTATTCCCGCGGGTACTGTCGTACGAAACGAAGATACGGGGCAAATAATTGCCGATCTCGTCACAGAAGGCCAGGAATTCATCGTAGCTCACGGAGGGCGCGGCGGCAGGGGAAACGCGCGTTTTGCAGGCCCCCATAATAAAGCCCCGACGATAGCTGAAAAAGGGGAGCCCGGGGAGGAGCTCTGGCTGGAACTTGAGCTGAAGCTCCTGGCGGATGTGGGCCTTATCGGAGTTCCCAACGCCGGCAAATCGACATTGATTTCCCGGATTTCTGCAGCACGCCCCAAGATCGCTGACTACCCGTTTACGACTGTTGTTCCTAATCTTGGAGTTGTAAGAGTCGATGAATCTTTCAGCTTTGTGGTTGCCGACATTCCCGGTTTGATTGAAGGGGCGCATACAGGGGCGGGCCTTGGCCACCAGTTTTTACGGCACCTTGAGCGGACCAGGCTGCTTGTTCATGTCCTGGACATCAGTGGAATGCAGGGAAGGGACCCGCTTGATGACTTCTCGGTTATTAACAGGGAACTTTCTTTATATAATCCCACCCTTGCCCAGCGGCCCCAGCTGATTGCCGCAAATAAAATCGACCTGCCTGAGGCCGCGGAAAACCTTTCCCGCCTGCAAAAGCATCTTTCCGGGGAATATAAAATAATTCCGGTTTCAGCATTGACGGGCGAGGGGTTAAAAACCCTTATCCATAATATAGGACAAATGCTCCTTCAGATTTCCGTTCCGCAAACCGTTCCTGAATTCTCCAGGGTTACAGTCTTTAACGAAGAAGAGCCTTTTAAGGTGGTTCACAGGGAAGGGATTTACTATGTGGAAGGGGACAGGATTAAAAAAATTGTTGCCATGACTGATTTGGATAATTCCCAGTCAGTAAAACGGCTGCAGAAGATCTTCGACCGGATGGGGCTGGAAAAAGCGTTAAAGGATGCCGGCATAAAAGAAGGCGATACTGTCCAGGTAGGAAAGTACCAATTTGTCTTTTATCCGTAACTTTTAAAGAGCAAGGTTAAAGAGAAAGGTTAGTTATGCTATTCTTTCTTTTAGAAAGCATTTTAAATAGAGGTGACCTTTTTTGGAATCAAGGGATTTACCTTCATTTAAAAGAATTGTAGTTAAAATAGGTTCGAGTTCCCTGATTGGCAAAGAGGGCGATTTGAACATTTCCCAAATTGAAAGTCTGGCTGATCAGATTGCCGGCGTGCAGCGCGAAGGCGTTGAAGTTCTTTTAGTCAGTTCGGGGGCAATAGGTTTAGGCATACAAAGACTCGGTTTTGCACACCGTCCAAAGAGTATCCCGGAAAAACAGGCCTGCGCGTCAGTTGGTCAGGGAATGTTGATCAAATTTTATGAAAAAGTGTTTGCAAAACATGATATCACTGTCGGGCAAGTCCTTTTAACCCGTGAAGATTTTTCTGACCGCAAACGGTTTCTGAATGCGCGCAATACAATGTCCGCCTTGCTGCGTATGGGTGTAGTGCCGGTAATTAACGAAAATGACACAGTCGCGGTGGATGAGATAAGACTGGGAGACAATGATAACCTGGCTGCGCTGGTCAGCGTATTGGTTGACGCTGATTTGTTGATTTTATTGTCTGACATCGATGGGTTGTATACAGGAGACCCGCGCTTTTCATCATCGAAATTGATTGCCGAGGTTAAGGAGATAACAGCGGAGATAGAAAAAATAGCCACAGGTTCTAAGTCTGCCCTCGGCACCGGGGGAATGATTACGAAGCTTCAGGCTGCAAGGATTACCATGCATTCCGGAATAACAACGGTGCTTGCCGCAGCGGGGGAAAAGGAGGTAATCCGCCGTGTGCTGGCGGGCGAAACCCTGGGAACGATTTTTTGGCCTTTGTCACGTCTCGCCAACAGGAGAAGATGGATAGCTTACAACTCGACCGTTCAGGGGAGAATCTTTGTTGACGATGGCGCTGCGGCAGCCTTGCTGAACAAGGGAAAGAGCCTGCTGCCGTCAGGTATCCAACGTGTTGAAGGCAACTTTAAAATTGGACATACGGTAAGTGTTATAGAACCGGGAGGGCGCGAAATTGCCAGGGGAATTGTAAATTATTCTTCAGAAGATATAGAAATAATTAAAGGCACGAAGACTTGGGAAAGAGCAAGAACACCAGGACGCAAGGCGTATGATGAGGTGATCCACCGCAACAATCTGGTCATGAATGTTTAATTTTTTCTCAGTGACAATAAGTCGGACAGTTCTTAATGCAAAAACATGAAAGAACGTAAAAAGAGGAGACCGGTGTTGAAGAGAATTGGAATCATGGGAGGAACTTTCGACCCTGTTCATTACGGTCATTTGGTAGCCGCGGAAGGAGCCCGCTATCATTTTAATTTGGACAAGGTTATCTTTGTGCCCGCCGGCAACCCGCCGCATAAAATCCCCAAGCAAATCTCCGGCGCCCACCACCGTTTGGTGATGACCCACCTGGCTGTAAGCAGCAACCCTTTTTTTACTGTTTCGGCAATAGAAATAGAAAGAGAAGGAATGTCCTACACTATAGATACGGTAAGGGAAATTTCCGGCCTTTACCGGGATGCTGATATTTATTTCATAACCGGGGTAGATGCCGTCCTGGAAATTTTAAGCTGGAAAAATGTTTTGGAGCTTCTTTCCATGTGTTTTATTATTGCGGCTACACGTCCGGGGTACAAACTAGTCAGCCTGAAAGAAGGTTTGCCCGGCCTTTCTGACGATAAACTCGAAAAAATAATTGTCATGGAAGTGCCGGCTCTGGCCATTTCATCCACGGATATCCGGCAGCGTATCCCGGCCGGAAAGCCTATTAAATACCTGCTGCCTGAAAACGTGGAAAAATACATCAAAGAGCACAACCTTTACAAGGATTAATATTCTATTGAATCGAGTCAATTTCTTCTGGAAATAATATAATGACAAACTTATTCATACAGGAATGGGGTGCTTTAAAGAAGTGGCGCGCACATTATATGTGGGTAATCTTCCATGGGCGACGAGATCTGAAGATTTGGAAGAGGTTTTCTCGATGCATGGCGCAGTAATCAGCAGCCGGATAATCCGGGACAGGCAGACAGGCAGATCACGCGGTTTTGGTTTTGTGGAAGTTAAGGAAGAAGACGCTGATCTGATTATTGAAGCAATGAACGGCAAGGAAATGGAAGGCCGTGTATTAATTGTAAATCAGGCGAAAGTACGTGAAAAGTAACAAAAAAATGGAAAGGCGGTCAAACTGGAAGCAGGAAATTCAATTATTAGGGCGAATAATTAATAATAAATAATTATAAAGGATTTTTTCAGTAAGGGGGAGTATTTTTGACGTTAGATCCGGGTGTGTTGGCAGAAACTGCCGTACGCGCCGCTAGGTCTAAGAAAGCTTATGATATTGTTGTTTTGAATATAAGCACGTCTTCTATCATGGCGGATAATTTTCTTATCTGTACCGGGAGATCGACAATTCACGTCAAGAGTATTGCCGAGGGAATTATTGAAGAAATCGAAAAAGAAGCGGGACTTGTCCCCCGTCTGGAGGGTTGGCGTCAGGCAAAGTGGATTTTGATGGATTATGGAAGCCTGATCGTCCATGTTTTTCTGGAGGAGGACAGGAAGTTCTATAATCTTGAACGGCTTTGGGGCGATGCAGGCAAGCTTGGTCTGGCCAGGAACGAATGATGTTTTTATGTTTTCTTTGATTAATTGTCATTTTTATAAGACATGTTATAATAAAAAATGTTATAGATTTTAAATAAAAAATATCTCGGGAGAGGGGGTGGAGGTATGGTAAAAGGCCTGGTAACTGTTGTTCATATACTCGTTGCCCTGATATTGATTGCTGCGGTGTTACTGCAGTCGGGAAGGAGCGCGGGACTTTCCGGGGCCATTACCGGTGGCGCGGAAGCCCTTTTTGGTAAAAAGAAGGGATTGGACGAGTTGCTGGGCAAGGTTACGACAGTTGTGGCCGTTTTATTCGGGATCACCTCTCTTTTGCTGGGATTCTGGCAATAAGCGGGGAGAGAAAGTTTTTCAAACAGCCTCATTATTTTATTAATCAGTTCCATCCCATTGTATCCTTTTGCTAACAGGGATAAGGGACAAATCTGATGCAGAAAGGAGCTTGAAAAGCCTGGTCAGAGGCGCCTGATCTTGGATCGGGTTTTTAAAAACCAGGTGAAATGCATTGGCTAGTTTAGCATCTATTTCATGGTTGGGTATTATTGCCTCTATAATTGGTATTTTATTTGCAATCTTTCTTATTTCGTGGGTACTCGGCAGACCGGCAGGTTCCCAGCGGATGCAGGAAATCTCCGGCGCCATTCAGGAAGGCGCGATGGCTTATTTAAGCCGTCAGTACAGGACAATCGCCATAGTCGGCGTAATTGTGGCCGTTTTACTATGGATCGGTTTGGGTATGCAAACAGCTGTTGGATTTATTATAGGAGCTATCTTTTCAGGTTTATGCGGTTACGTTGGTATGATCGTCAGCACCCGCGCCAACACCCGTGTCGCGGAAGCCGCCAAATCCGGTATAGGCTATGCGCTGGTTGTCGCTTTCAGGGGCGGTTCGGTAACCGGCATGATCTGCGTGAGCCTTGCGTTACTGGGTATTTCAGGATTGTTCCTTATGTTTAATGATCCGGTTTCTTTAGTTGGAATGGGTTTTGGAGGCAGCTTGATCAGCGTGTTCGCACGTCTTGGCGGAGGTATTTATACCAAGAGCGCAGATGTGGGCGCCGACCTGGTCGGTAAAGTTGAAGCGGGCATTCCCGAGGACGATCCCCGGAACCCCGCTGTTATCGCTGACAACGTGGGAGACAACGTCGGCGACTGCGCCGGTATGGCCGCAGACTTATTTGAAACCTATGCTGTGACTGCAATAGGCGCAATGCTGCTGGGTCACCTCGTGTTCCCCGATAACCCTATCGCGGTGGCTTACCCGATCATCCTTGGCGCTGTAGCTATCATTGCCTCGATTATCGGGAGCTTTTTCGTTCGTATGGGCGGCAACCAGAATATCATGGGAGCTCTTTACAAGGGGCTCTGGGCGTCAGCTATTCTTGCACTGATTGGTTTCTGGTTTACTAAATCGTTCGCTCCTGCAGCTGGCTATTTCTGGCCTGCTCTGGTAGGGATAGTAATAACCATGCTGATGGTTTATATTACAGACTACTATACTTCTAAAGCCTTCCGTCCGGTTAAGTCAATTGCCGAAGCTTCGCAATCAGGGCACGGCACGAACATTATTACCGGACTTTCTGTTGCTATGGAGGCGAGTGTAATACCCGCTTTCGTAATTGTAATCGGTATTTTAGTATCTTACGGCGTTGGCGCCGGCGTAGGCGCCGGAGCAGGGGGCGGACTGTATGGTATCGCCATTGCTTCCATGGCCATGCTTTCCATGACCGGTATCGTAGTGGCCATTGATTCCTACGGTCCGATCACTGACAACGGCGGCGGCATTGCCGAGATGGCCGAGCTACCCCCGGAAATACGCGCAATTACTGATCCTCTCGACGCCGTTGGCAATACCACCAAGGCTGTAACCAAGGGTTACGCAATCGGTTCCGCAGGCTTGGCGGCCATCGTTCTCTTTGCCGATTATACCCATCAGTTGGCACAGTTATCCGGGCAGGAAGTCAGTTTCTCAATCAACAACCCGTATGTGCTTGCAGGCCTGCTGATCGGCGGCGCCCTGCCTTTCCTGTTCTCCGCATTTGCAATCGGCGCTGTTGGCCGTGCCGCAAGTGAAGTTGTTATTGAAGTGCGCCGCCAGTTCCGTGAGATAAAGGGATTGATGGAAGGCAAAGCGCGTCCCGAATACGGACGTTGCGTTGATATCGTTACCGCCAGGGCTTTGAAAGAAATGATCGTGCCCGCCCTTGTACCTATCCTGGCCCCGCTAATTGTAGGGTTTGCCCTTGGCAGGGAAGCCCTCGGCGGAATGCTTCTGGGCACAATCATCACCGGTTTGTTCCTGGCTATCTTCCAGACTGCGGGAGGCGGCGCCTGGGACAACGCCAAGAAGGCCATTGAAGATGGTTTATACGGCGGTAAAGGGTCTATGGCTCACGCTGCGGCGGTAACCGGCGACACAGTGGGCGACCCCTTGAAGGATACGGCAGGTCCGGCGATCAACCCGATGATTAAGGTTGTCAACATCGTTGCTTTACTGATCGTACCTTTGGTTTACAACATAACCCGTTAGATAATTTAAGCTAAACTAAAGTAAATTAACAGCCGGGGCAACCCGGCTGTTAAAATTTGTAAGGGTGAAGAAATGGAAGACCGGAGAAATAATTTATGCATTGCCTGCAGCTCTTCCAATCCGAATGGCTTTCACGTGGAATTCAAATTGCAGGACAATGTTTGCCGGGCTTATTTTACGGCGGGTGAAAATCACCAGGGGCGGAACGGTTTGATGCACGGCGGCTTGATTTCCACGCTTTTGGACGAGGCTATGGGCCAGCTGCTCTGGAGTCAAAATAAAATTGCCGTGACGGCGGAAATGAAAATCAGTTTCAGTCTGCCGGTTTCCATAGGTGAAAAACTTCTCATAGAGGCGCGGGAAACGGACAGCAGCAGAAGGCTTTGCAAACTTTCGGCCGCGATAACCTTGCCTGACGAAAAGCAGGCCGTTACTGCCGAGGGCAAGTTCCTCCCTGCAAAGCTGCAATAATTTGGGTTTTTTAGAAAAGGATTTCCGTATTTCATGTCGAATTATCTTTTAAGAAGTGTATTATTTATCAGTTAACATCATGGGGTGTGCGTAGTGGTTCGTTTTTATAACGTTACCAAGATATATAAGAATAATTCGGTAGCTTTAAACAATGTAACTCTCCATATAAAAAAAGGTGAATTTATTTTTCTTGTCGGCCCAAGCGGAGCAGGTAAAACTACCCTGACCAGGCTTATCTTTCGGGAAGATTTGCCAACCCGCGGGCAGATCGTCTTCAACGGGAAAAATGTTGTCCGCTTACGCCCGGGGGAAATCCCCTTCCACCGCAGAAAGATAGGTATGGTTTTTCAGGATTTCCGCCTGCTTCCCCAAAGGACCATCTATGATAATGTTGCTTTTGCATTACAGGTTACAGGCGCTTCAAATCACTGGATAAAGAAACTGGCGCCGGAAGCGCTGAAAGTAGTTGGTTTGGAGGGGAAAGCAAAAATGTATCCCGAGCAGCTTTCCGGAGGAGAGCAGCAGAGGGCATGCATAGCCCGTGCAATTGTCAATAACCCTTTGTTATTAATTGCTGATGAGCCCACCGGCAATTTAGATCCCGGTACTTCCCGCGAATTGATGAAGCTTTTTCAGGAAATAAATGGCCGGGGAACAACCATAATTATGGCCACGCATGCCTGGGATATAGTAGATTCAATGAAAAAAAGAGTGGTTGCCTTGTCCGGCGGCAAAGTAGTGAGGGACGAGGAAAGCGGGGTTTACGGTCATGGGGCATAGCGCCGCAGGTTATTATTTTAAAGAAGCCGTTAATTCCCTTGTCCGCAATAACTGGCTGTCACTTGCCTCGGTAGGCGTAGTGACGGTGTCTTTGTTTATCCTTGGCTGTTTCCTGCTGGCTGCCATAAATACCAGCGCATTTATAAATACCCTTGAGTCTATGCTTGAAATTAATGTCTTCCTGGAAAGCAACCTGAACAAGAGTGAAATCAACCATTTAAAAGAACAGCTAAAATTCCTGCCCGGGGTTTCTGAAGTAGAGTTTGTTTCCAGGGAAAAGGCTTTGGAAAATATGCTGACCAGTTTAGGCAACGAAAAAGATATTACGGAAAATTTAGATGAAAACCCGCTTCCCGATTCATTCAGGGTAAAAACTAAAAGTGTCGAGTTGGCGCCTCAGGTAGCTGCAAACATATATAAATTCAATGGTGTCAGCAATGTAATCTACGGCCAGGAGGTAGTGGAAAGACTGCTTATCGTAACACGCTGGATAAGAATAACGAGCCTGACAAGTGTCGTAGTTCTTGGGTTGGCGGCTGTATTTCTTATTTCTACAACGATTCGCGTTTCAGTTTTTTCCCGGAGAAAAGAGATTGGAATTATGAAATTTCTTGGTGCCACTAACTGGTTTGTACGTTTTCCATTTTTGCTGGAAGGAGTGGTTTTAGGGTTTTCCGGCGCCCTGCTGGCCTCGATAATCGTATATTTAGTGTATACGATTATTATCGATAAGATAGCCGTTACGATGCCTTTTCTTCCTATTGTAGGACAAATGGACAAGCTGGCGCCTGTTTATTTGGGATTGTTGGTTTTAGGACTGCTTATCGGCGCTGCGGGCAGTTCGATTTCCGTGCACAGGTTCTTGAAAGTTTAGCAGTTTTTATAGGAGATCCAAATGTTATCCAGAAAACTTGTTAAAAAGCTGGTTTTAATTCTCACAATGCTTTTTTTCGTAGGTTCTTTTGTGAGCTATGCAGAAGGGAAAAGCCTTGAAGAAATGCTGAAAGAGACAAGAGACAAGCTTTCAGTCAAAAAGCAGGAGGTAAAAGAGGAAAAGAAAGCAGTTAATAATTACGTAAGCCGTCTTTCTTCAATAAACAGGTCAATTAATAATAAAGAAGAACAAATCTCGGATTTAAACACCTCTTTGTCTATTGCTACGACCGATCTGACAAAAGCCGAAAAAGATTTAAAGAAAGCCGAAGAAAGCCTGGTCAGGAGCAAATCCCAACTGAGCGGCAGGCTGTATAATATTTACCTTTTCGGCCGGATTAGCTATCTCGAGGTACTGTTGGACTCAAAAAGTTTTGGGGATTTTATTGTCCGGTATGAACTGCTGAAAGCAATTGTGGGGCATGACGCTAAAATAGTGAGCGAGGTGCGGAATCAAAAAGAGGAAGTTCAAAACAGGAAGTCGGCTTTGGAGGATAAGCGCTTGCTGATAACTACTCTTTTGCAAAGACAGGTTGCCGCACGAAATGAGTTAAATAAGGATCAGCTTGCTCAAAGGGAATTGGTCGTCTCAGCGCGGTCGGAGTTAAGCCGCCATGAGGATGAGATTGACCGTCTGGAAGCTCAGGAAAGGGAAATTATCGAAAAGATCGCCCTGCAAAATTCAAAGGGCGGAGAGGCAAAGGGCAGCGGAAGTTTTACCTGGCCGCTTCCCGGATACACACGCGTTTCTTCGGGTTTCGGCAACCGTATGCACCCAATTTTACATGTCGTGCGTTTTCATGACGGAATAGATATTCCTGCTCCCAATGGTGTAAAAGTTGTGGCCACCCAGGACGGGACAGTAATCAATGTTGGCTCTATGAGCGGTTACGGCAAAATTGTCATGCTGGATCACGGTAATGGCGTTACTTCAATGTATGCTCACCTGTCCTCCCAGCTGGTCTCCACAGGCCAGAATGTTAAAAAAGGGCAGGCCATAGCAAGAGTAGGAAGCACGGGAATGTCAACGGGGCCGCATCTGCATTTTATTATTATGGTCAATGGAAAGCCGGTAAATCCTTTATCTTATGTGTAAGAGCGTAAATTGAATAAAAGGAATAAAAGTCAATTCAAGGCAGGAGATCATCTCCTGCAATTTTGTTTTTTTTGGGTTTTTAAATCCTGTCCGCAGGTATATTATAATAACATGTTTTTGAAAATTAATTTGCTGGAGGTTGTTTATGGGCCGATTATCTCAGAGGGATTATAATGACAACTGGTTTTCGCGGGGGTTGGTTATTTTTGCTTTTTTAATCCTGCTCTTTGCAGCCGGCGCCGTTGCTGTTGTTGTTGCGAATTACAACCATATGGGAAATCTGTTCAAGGTAATTTCACTTGTCGGCGCCCGTTATCTTGAACCTGTTAAAACAACGACTCTTGTTGATGGAGCAATACGCGGCCTTGTTGATTCTTTGGATGATCCATACTCGGTTTACCTTGATTCTGACATGCTTTCAAAGATCCTTCAGGAGCAAATAAAAGGGACAATAGACGGTCTGGGTATTCTTGTCGGTATGAAAGACGGCTATCTTGTAGTCGTGCGTTCATACACTGGGACGCCGGCCAGAAAAGCAGGCATTGTTGAAGGGGACATCATCACAAAAATTGGCGACCGTGACACAAAAAATATGGATCTGGAGACAGCCGTAGGCTTAATCAAGGGGCCGGTTAATACGAATGTTAAGCTTACTGTAAAAAGGGCAGGTGTTTTTGACGAAAGAGTATTTGAAATAACAAGAGGAAAAATTAATGTGCCTACCGCCGAAGGTTATCTGTTGCCTCAAACAAAAACAGGATATATCTCAATAGCCCAGTTTACCGAAGGTACGCCCCAGGAAGTAAAAAATATCCTGGAACGGCTGAAGAAGCAGGATATGAACGGTCTAATCCTGGATCTCAGGGATAATCCGGGAGGCGAACTCAGGTCTACAGTAAAGGTAGCTGAGTACTTTGTACCGAAGGGGCCGGTTGTTTATATTGACTACCGTTTTGGAAAAGATGAGACTTATTCTGTGGAAGGACATAACCTTAAAATGCCCATAGTAGTATTGGTTAACAAGATGAGCGCCAGCGCGGCGGAGATTCTGGCCGGAGCGATAAAAGACAGGAAAGCAGGGTTCCTGATCGGTGAAAAGACCTTTGGAAAAGGTGTTGTCCAGGAGATTTTTACACTTGGTGACGGCGCCGGTGTAAAGTTGACTACAGCCCGTTATCTGACACCTTCCAAACATGATATTGATAAAAAAGGAATCGTTCCCGATTTATACATTGAGCATAGTTCAAAGCTTGTTGGAAAAGACACGCAGCTTCAAAAAGCAGTCGAAATTCTGGAAGAGATGTTAAAAGAGGCGGCCTGATCTTAAGAAGAGTAAAAAATAACAAAGGCAGTGACAAGTTGTTTTTAATAAATAATCTATGGCAGATAATGGCTTCTTTAGCCAATGTTTTTACTGAGTGGGTTTTCTGGCTCGTCGTTGGCCTGGTAGCTTTGCAGTACAGGCACATGGCTGCGGCAAGGGACAGCTTGTTTGGCGTTGTTACAAAAAGGGTTTGGCCGGATATACTTACCGCAATGGCATATGGAATCATAGGCGGGCTGGTTGGCAGTATGCTGATTGTCACGGTTGGTTTAAGCCTTAATGGTTCCAGCCTTCTTTACCTGTGGCCGATTGCCGTCCTGTTAATGTTGATCAACCCCCGTTTTTTATGCTTTGCTTATGCAGGCGGAATACTTACCCTGGCTAACCTTATTTTTGGTTTTCCTTCCTTGAACATAGCCCAGGTTTTAGCCCTTGTCGCCGTTTTACACATGGTTGAAAGTGTGCTTATCCTGGTAAGCGGCCATCTCGGGGCTGTCCCCGCCTATTTCAGGACTCCGGACGGGCGTCTGGTCGGTGGATTTAATTTACAGAAAATATGGCCGATTCCTATAGCAGTGTTATCTATAGCAGGTAACCCGATCAGCTTTGACAGTATGCCTGGCTGGTGGCCCCTTCTGAAAACCTCTTTTTCAGGAGGACCGGGATATTTGGCTTATGGACTTATTCCTGTTGTAGCCTGCCTGGGATACGGAGATTTGGCCATCTCCCATAATCCGAATCAAAAGAGCAGATTATCAGCACTGTACCTGGGAATTTACAGTGTTATACTGTTGTTTTTGAGTTTTCTGTCTCAGGATATGCGGACGGCTGCCTTTATTGCTGCTTTGTTTTCTCCGTTAGGGCATGAGCTGGTTATTTTTCTTGGTAAGGAACTGGAGTTAAAGGGTAAGCCGCTTTACGTTCCAACTGATCAGGGCTTACGTGTGCTTGATGTTTTGGTAGATACGCCTGTTTGGAGAGCGGGTGTCCGTTCCGGTGATGTAATTTTAACAATAAACGGCCGGGAAGTTTCCAGCGAAACGCCGCCGGGTATGTTTTTAACGGAAGAACGTTATTGCGAGGTAGAATTTTTGCATGGCCAGGATCAGATATTTAAAAGGGGAACAGCTACAGTCCCGGAAAATCAAGAAATTCTTGGTTTTATCCCGGCGCCGGACGGCTTCGAAAAAGCATACCTGGATTTAGGAGCAAAAAGAACTTTTGGACAGTTATTGAAAAAACTTGTCCGCGGTTAACTCACACCCTTTGCCGCCCATAAAACGACTTCCACTATTGCGCCGCCTTGGCTGGAGTTATAAATTCTGACCTGCCCGTTATGCTCAGTGACGATTTTCTTTACTATCGGAAGACCAAGACCGGAACCCCCGTTTACGCCGGTATAAAAATATTCAAAAGCATGATTTAGATCTTCCGTATTAAAACCAGCGCCGTCATCATGTACTGTTATTAGTACCTTATTTTCAATATCAATAGTCTGAGACTTAACTTTGACAAAGCTTTTAGCATGACGAATTCCATTGGACAAGAGGTTGATCAAAAGACTGCACAATTGATCCCAGTCACCGCTGACCCAAGTATTCTTCTGCACCAAAGATAATATTTCTATTTTCTTTTCCATGGCATAACCGCCGACAGTCCTTCTACACTCTTCTATAATATAGTAAAGATCATGAGGGAGAAAATAATTCTTATGCGGCTGTTCAAGGATGGAAATATCTATCATGTTTTCTACTAAGTTTCTCATGCGTAAGCTTTCTTTATGAATAATTTCGATAGCATTTTCTATCTCTGGACCGGTAAAAATACCATCACGAATACCTTCAGCGTAACCATTAATGCTCATCAAGGGTGTTTTCATCTCATGGGAAGCATTCCGAAAAAAGCGGCGCATCCCCTCATCATGGCTTTTCAGCTGATCAGCCATCTGGTTTAAAGCAGCAGCTAACTGGGACAATTCGTTATTTGACTTAGTCTCTAAACGAATATCAAACTGGCGATTGCCCACAGCCTTTGCATATTCTTCCAACCTTCTTAGAGGTCTTACAAGATAGTGAATCAAGAAGAAAGCTATTATAAGGGCGACTATAAGGGCGATTAAAAAACAGCCAAAGAACAATAACAGCATCTCCCAGTACAAGGCATGCAAAGTGCTGAAAGCTATAAATGTCATTACCGTTCCCTCTAACCCGGCAGACGACCTTATAGGCACTTCAGCCGCTAGATAACTTTCACTCTTAAAGATATTAGACTTATTCCTGTCAAATGTCTCCTCTTTACGTAACTTTACCGCCAACTGAGATAATGACAGACCGGAAGAAAACAGCTCTGGTTTACTGCTAAAAACAATTTTATCCTGGGTATTAAGACATAAAAAATCACTTTCTACCGATCGGCCTAGTAGGATTATGGTTAGGGGAAAATCATATTCTCCATTTACTAATAAGCCGGACTGACGGGACAGAATAGCATGTGATATTTCCCAGGCCTGCTTTTCTAAACCAATCTCAGCTCGTTTTTCTAAAACTTCTATCAACATTGGATAAAAGGCTAAAGCTGTTACTAGTATGGTTGAAATCACCACAGCCAGATAACTTATAACTATTTTAGTTGATATGCTTTGCAGTTTACCCATCTAGTCGGTACCCATAACCCCATATAGTTTGAATATTGGTTTTTGAACCGCTCTTCCTTAACTTCTTGCGCAAGCGTTTGATCAGGTCGTCTACGGCTCGTTCTGATCCCATATAATCATAGCCCCAGATTTTGTCCAGCAACTCTTGACGGTTGAAAGTACGCTGGGGATGCTGAACAAGCAGTAGAAGCAGGTCAAACTCCCTGTTAGTCAAACCAATTTCACATTCATTGACCAGGCTCAATCTGTCATTGGGACGCAATTTAAGGTTGTTAACTTGAAAGTATTGTCCTGTCTTAGGAATATTCTTCGTGCGGCGAAGCACTGAGTGCACACGTGCTACTAGTTCACGAGGGCTGAAAGGTTTTGACAAATAGTCGTCCCCGCCTATTTCAAGCCCCGTAATACGATCTAAAGCTTGGCGGCGCGCCGAAATAAATATTATCGGAACCCAGCTGTGCTCCCGGATTTTTTGACAAAAATCCAGGCCGTCCTGTCCGGGCAGCATTATATCCAGGATGAACATATCTGGATATCTCTCCTTCAAACGGTGGTTTAGTTCCTCGATACTGCCGAAAGCTTCTACCTTAAAACCTTCCTTTTGGAGATACTGAGTGATTAATACCCGTATATTCACTTCATCATCTATAACAAAAACAGTCTGCAAAGTAACCACCTCTTTAAGGATATCTCTGTCTCCTTTTTAACTTATTTATAGTATAGGTCAGAATTGTGGCAAAAATATATGAAGTAGTCAATCTAAAAATAATTTTATACGTCTATTGAATTGTTCCGTAATTCTGCCACAAATACAGTTTATCATAAATATAAAAACCAATCTTAAATGATATTGAATTATTATCTAAGATTATAAAAACAAGCGAACGGAGTATGCCCATGTATTGACTGCTTTAAAATTGATACTGCAGTTTAAAAATGCGCCGAATCTCTTATGAAGAGAGAGCGGGGGAACCGATTTTTATTGGGGTGAAACCGATTTTGGCAGGGAATTCCCTTTTCCCGAATCCGTCAGCTAACCTCGTAAGCGCCGAAAGGGAATCCGGGTTTGATATTATATTAGCATAACCAGAGGGTTGCCTTTGGTTTATTTTTATTTAATCCTCGTCCCTTTTCGATTATTACATACCTGTTTATGACTAATTAAAAGGAGTGATAACATGAGAGAAGCAGGGAACACGGATAATCTGTCCCAATCTTTACTTAGAAGCAAAGAACTTAAAAAGGACACTCTCTCTTTCCTGGAGCACGTAAAATCGTTGCCTGATATGGAAAAACAAGTTGCAAAAAGAAAGCGAAAAATATTGGAAGTTCTGGATGGCACAGAGGAGGACTGGGTTAATTGGAAATGGCAGCTTAGGAACCGGATTAAAGATAGTGTAGTTTTAGCCAAAATAATCGGTTTAAGTGACCTTGACAAAAAACGCATCGATAAAGTAGGCAAACTTTATCGATGGGCCATTTCTCCCTATTATCTAAGTTTGTTAACTGAAGATTTTCAGAGTAGTCCCATATACCGTCAGGCTATTCCTGATATTAGAGAGTTGGCTCCAGGAGGCAGTCTGGATCCAATGAACGAAGCGACTACCTCACCAGCTCCCTGTGTGACTCGCAGGTATCCAGACCGTATGATTATCAATGTAACTAACCAGTGCGCAATGTACTGCCGTCACTGCCAGAGAAGACGCAATATTGGAGAAGTTGATCAACATGCATGTCTGGAAGATATTGGCGCAGCAATTGATTACGTTGCCCAAAATAAAGAAATCCGGGATGTGCTTATTACCGGAGGAGATGCCTTGATGCTCAGCAATCAGACATTAGAATTTATCCTGGACAAGCTGCACAACATTTCTCATGTCGAAATAAAGCGTATCGGAACCAGGATCCCGGTAACCATGCCACAGAGAATCACTCCGGAGCTAGTTGACATTATACGCAAGTATCCGCCAATCTTTATCAATACCCAATTCAATCATCCTCTGGAGGTTACTCCTGAGGCTAAATTAGCCTGCGATCGGCTCGCCGAAGGCGGAGTTGTGCTCGGCAATCAAGCAGTTTTGCTACGCGGGATTAATGATGAGCCTTTTGTAATGAGAAAACTATGTCAAGAGTTATTGAAAATAAGGGTCCGTCCCTACTATATATTTCATGCCAAGAATGTGCAGGGGACCTGTCATTTTCAAACAAGCATTGCCCAAGGACTGAATATTATGGAGTCGTTACGCGGTCACACCTCTGGGCTGGCAATACCTACGTTCATCGTTAATGCCCCGGGTGGACTTGGCAAGATACCGATAATGCCCAACTACATCCAGAAAATACAAAAAGATAAAGTTTTCTTACGCACATGGGAGGGTAAAATTATACAAATAGAGAATCGTTAATAAATATAAGACAGAGAAAAATAGGTTAATTATTAGCAAAAAGTGTTGTCCAGGAAAATCTACCAGAATTGAACTGAGAACCCCTGATCCTACTGCCAATCCATAATTGGTATTTACGTCAGCTTGAAGACCAGACCATGTATGCAAAAGATATGTCCTCCATAGATCAAGTAAAGTATTATCTATGACGTTGAAGTCGTTTATAATATCTGCAAAAAACAGCTAAGGCGCTGCCTTTGATTGCTGAATGGCAGTTATGTTTGCGTAATCGCCCACCAATAACAGCTCAGAAAATTAATTCAGGATTTCGAGATTCATGCAAAGTGAACTAATACTACGCAAGACGTTTACTAACAGGCAGGTTAGAGCTTATATCTTAGCCTGTATCTTTAGGTAAAAGTTATGCTTGGAGATGGAAAACGAATGGAATAAAGTGGTGAACTAATCTATCAGGGTTAAAATAATTCCATTTGGGGGTTATAGGGTTGGAAAAGGAAAGGGAAGCTAAAAAAACAGTTGGTTTCAACCAGTTGCGGGTAATCCTAGCGCTAGTACTTTTATGGGCAGGCCTTTTCGCAGGGGGTTTCTGGTATGCCAGACAGTACATTGACCAAATGGCCCTGGAAATTCAAGAAACTAATGCATTAAACGTGCAGGATCTGGAGGAAAAAATACAGTCTTTAAGCACTGAAATGAAAATTATAAAGGAGTCTCTGACACATACGGATAAAACTTTATCCAGCACCGGAACAGCAAGCGAGGAAGTTAAAAAACGTATTGAGGAAATGGATAAACAGTTAAAAGAACTGAAAAAAAGTCTTAGTATTTTGCAGGAATCCGGCAATGTGGATTATTAACATTTTTTTTGTCAGCCTGCTGATTCCCTTATCCGGCTTATTGTGTGGTGTTTACTATGCCCTTCATGGTCACGCTGATATGATGCAAATCCCCCTGAAAAAGATAGTGTCGTCCACAGAAAAGCTACAGCATGATATCTTAAATATGGAGCAAGAGATTGGCTTCATAAAACTAAACGCTGTGGAACTGGAACGTCTGCAACAAGAGAATGAGAGTATGTTAAAAGAACTCACCCAAAAAACATGGTCACAAAAAAAGTTGTCTGATGAAATATATGAAAAGATCATAATGAACCGGTTGGGGATGCCTATTGGCGAGCACCATTCCGACAGGGTACAGATTAAGGTATTTGAACTTAAGGGTTTAGGTTACCGGGGTTATATCGCTAAGCTTAAATTATTTGATCCCGCTGTTTTCCAAATAGTTTTAGGCAAGGACACTCTGGGTGAAAGCGAGATTACCAGCGCTGCAGTTAAGCGGACCGGTGCGGTACTGGGAGTAAACGGCGGTGGTTTTTATCACATAATGCAGGATGGGCGGCAATACACCCTGCCCATTGGCAATACCGTTATTAACGGTAAGTTAATTGGTGGGTTTAACCCTTCGCATAATGACCTATTTTTTGCCGGAATAGATTCGACAGGGGAACTACTAGGTGGTGTTTTTTATGAAAAAAATGAGTTGTTAAAGCTTAAACCGATAGCCGGGGTTAGTTTTGTTCCTGCCTTAATAAAGAATCGCAAGCCATTACATATACCTATTAAGTGGCAGAATCAGAAACAACCCAGGACCATTATCGGTGAATACGGCAATGACGATTTGATTTTAGCTGTTGTTGATGGGCGCCAAGCTGATTGGAGCAGTGGAGTTACTTTAGAAGACCTGCAGATTAAGTTGATTGAATTTGGTATAATTGAGGCTTATAACCTAGATGGCGGTGGATCAAGTTCATTTGTATTCGAGGGCAATGTCTTAAACCGTCCTTCAGACGGCAAAGAGCGTCCTGTGGTAACTAACATTATTATACTACCTTAAATCCTGGTATTTCTGGAGGCGCCGCCGCCCGGCCTTGAACTAGGAAAGAGTGGTTTTTCTAAAAGTTATAGTACTGAAAAGGCACTTTCCCACTGGTATCGCTGGCCCTTAAAAGATGACCGTTGACAAGTTAATTTGAAGGGTAATATAATTTTTTAAAGCGGCTGCAGCAACGCGGTAGTTTATTATTTTTGGTGGTGGGCGTTTTGTGTGAAGCAAACGCATATCTGCGCGAAGGCGGTCTTGAGGAGTTGTTTTTCGAATCCGTGGATAAAGTAATTCCCCGGGAAGACGGCCTTATCCTGGAAGATATTTTTGGCCGGCGTAAAATAATCAAAGCAAAGATTGCCGAGCTTGCTCTGGTTGACCATAAAATAATCCTGGAAAAGGAATAACCCCTTATTTCCTGTTGTATTTATCTTCTAAACATATGCAGGAGGGGTACGGGATTGTTTTTTGACGAACATAACTTATTGTCCAATCCGGTTTGGGACCTTTCCGGGTTCGATAATCTTGCCGAACTGGAAGTGAAGGTAAAAACCTGTAACAGATGCGCCCTGCGCAGCGGATGCCGGGGCGTGGTATTTGGAGAAGGCAGTCCAAAAGCAAACCTGGTGCTTTGCGGTGAGGGACCGGGAGCAGATGAAGATTTGCAGGGCAGGCCGTTCGTTGGCAGGGCAGGGCAATTGCTGGATAAAATCCTGCAGGTCTGCGGTTTTGAAAGATTCAGCCACGCATACATCCTTAATGTTGTCAAGTGCCGGCCTCCGGGCAACAGAACTCCCATCGCAGAAGAGATTATAGCCTGCAGCCCTAACCTGCAGGCCCAGTTGCGAATTCTAAAGCCAAAGATCCTTGTTTTGCTTGGCGCCGCCGCTCTACAGGCTTTACTGGATCCAAAGGGCAAAATAACACGTGAAAGGGGCAACTGGGTAAAAAAAGGTGAACTTTATATAATGCCCACATACCATCCGGCGGCCCTCTTGCGCAATCCAAACCTGAAAAAGGAAACCTGGGAAGATTTCAAGCAGGTAGTGGCCAAGTACCGCGAGCTTGTAGACCCCGGCCATTACTCAGCATATTGTTAATTATCATTAGTCACGGGCAGGCTTGATGCCAGTGGTTTCAGTTCATTTGCCGGCCAGGAGGTTGCTCCGAGGTTTTGTGCCTGCCGCAACAAATAAATATACCTTTTTTGGGAGGCAATTATTTTATAGCTTGAATAATCGATAAAATCTTTTTCTGCAAGATTAAATTCCTTTAACGCCGCCTGCCAGGACCTTCGTGATTCATCTACAGAATCAAGAATAGTAAACAACCGTTCAGCAGGCCGTTTTTCCACAAAAAGCCTGCAAAACCGCTGCCAGTAATACTTAAGTATTTCCATCCAATCACACCTTTCTTTTTCATCCTGAATTAATTTGTATGACTGAAATTTGGAATTAAGTACATATTCATGCGGATTTCATATTTGCTTCCTGGATTAAGCATAATATTGATAGGTTTAAAAACAGGAGGGATATAAATGCTCATTGCGTTAAAACGGATATTCCCGTTAATAATAGCGGTATGCCTCGTTATAGTAAACGGCTGCGGTCAGCAAGCAGAAAGAAAACCAATCAGTGAGAGTCTTAACCTTGCCGTATCCTTTTCTGATTTGCGGCTGGACGGAAACAAAATCATCCAGCAGGAAATGATGAAGAGAAGTAAAAAAGAAGATACCAAAATTGAATTTTTAGATGCGAAAAACGACGCCCAGGAACAAATCAAACAGCTCGATCAGCTTTTGCAGAAGGGAACAAAACAGCTGAAAGCTTTAATTGTCCAACCTGTAGATCCAACGTCGGTTAATCCGGTTATCGAACGTTTTAAAAGGGCAAACATAAAAGTGTTAGCCCTGGAAACTTTGCCAAGGAATGTTCCGGTAGACGGCTATATAACTTCAGACCATATTCTAGCCGGCAGGTTGGAAGCAATTTACCTGCTTAAGGCGCTTAATGGCGGTTACACAAATCAGGTTTTCCCCGGAGTAGAAAGGCGCCAATTTTTGAATACTTTTATTTTAAGGGGGGACCAGAGGGATCAAATTTCAAACGAAATAGTTGCCGGAATCCGGGATGAGTTAAATAAAGAGCCGCGTGTAAAGATTATCGAAGAAATCGTCTGTCTTAAGAATGAGCCCGGATTGGGCGCGATGACAGCGGACCAGTTTTTAAATAAATATAACAACAGCGGGATTGACGCCATATTGGCCACTGACAGCCGCCTCGTTATGGAGTATGTAAAAGCATTGCAATTCCGGGGTTCCAGTCATTATGTGATCACAGTCGGGGTGGGGGCGGATGAGGAATCTTCACGGGCGTTAATTGAAGGTGAACATAATGCAGAGATAGATACCATGCCCGAATTAGTCGGCCAGTATGCCTATGACGCGGCGGTCAGCCTTTCCAAAACGGGCAGCTTGCAGTATGATAACCGTATTTTAAACGGAGATTACGGTGTTCCAGCCAGGATCGTCCCTGTACAGCTGATTCAAAAAAACAACTCCTACCTGCTTGAACAGCGTTGGAGCAAGGAACAAAAGCAGGGAGGCAGGCAGGAAAGCAAGGAACAGGGAAGTGAAAGCCAGGAAAACAGCGGGGATAGCGGAAGCAGCCAGAGCCAGGGACAAGGCGGCTCAGGCAGCAAACAGAATAATGCCAAGACCAAGTTAAAAATTACGACCCAGGAAGGAAAGAAAGTAGAGGTCGAGATTCCGGGTGAGATAAAGAATATTGAATCGGTCCAGGAAGGGCAGGCCGGTAAAGGGAGTTCAGAAGGAAGTGAAGGCGCCGGCGGCGAATAACTTAAAAAACTGATCAGTGAAGTGGGAGAACTTGAATTTTGAATTAAAATCTAATTTCGAACCCCGCGGTGACCAGCAAAAAGCCATCTTTGAGCTTATCGACGGCATAAACAAGGGTTTTCCCATGCAGACTTTGCTGGGGGTTACAGGCAGCGGAAAAACATATACGATGGCTCAGGTAATTCAGGCTGTTCAACGCCCCACGCTTGTCCTGGCTCCCAACAAAACACTTGCCGCACAACTTTGCGGTGAGTTTAAGGAGTTCTTTCCTCTTAATGCCGTTGAGTATTTTATCAGTTATTATGACTACTATCAGCCGGAAGCTTATATTCCACAAACGGATACATATATTGAGAAAGACTCCTCAGTAAATGAGGAAATTGATAAACTGCGCCATTCCGCAACCTGTTCTCTCTTTGAAAGGCAGGATGTGATCATTGTGGCCAGCGTTTCCTGTATTTACGGTCTTGGTGATCCGGGGGAATACAGGGATCTGGTAATTTCACTTCGTAAAGGAGCTGTCTTCGAACGCGGCGCGTTGTTACGGAAACTGGTGGATATACAGTATCAGCGCAACGATATAAGTTTTACCCGCGGGACTTTTCGTGTCTTGGGAGACATAGTGGAAATATACCCGGCCTCTTACACCGAAAGGGCCGTGCGGGTTGATTTCCAGGGTGATCAGATTGAGCGCCTGCTTGAATTCGATGTTGTCAGCGGTGAGGCGCTGGGTGAACGCCAGCATGTTTCAATTTTCCCAGCCAGCCATTATACGGTTTCACGATCCAGGCTGGAGAGGGCTATTTCAAATATAGAAATTGAATTAAAAGACCGGCTTGCAGAATTGAATTCCATGGGTAGAATCCTGGAATACCAGCGTTTGGAGCAACGTGTAAATTATGAAATAGAAATGATGCGCGAGATGGGCTACTGCAAAGGCATCGAAAATTATTCACGCCACTTGACCGGAAGACTGCCGGGAGAACCTCCTTATACGCTAATTGATTATTTCCCTGACGACTTTCTTATGTTTATTGATGAATCCCATGTTTCAATACCTCAGGTAAGAGGGATGTATGAGGGGGATCGATCACGCAAAGAAACATTGATTGAGCACGGTTTTCGTTTGCCTTCCGCTTTTGACAACAGGCCTCTAAAATTTGGTGAATTTGAAAAAAGGATTAAACGGGTGATTTTTTCATCAGCGACTCCCGGGCCATACGAAATCGAGCGAAGCAGACGGGTTGTCGAGCAAATCGTCAGGCCTACAGGCCTGGTAGATCCCGAACTTTCCGTTCGTCCGACACGCGGCCAGATAGATGATCTGCTCGGAGAAATACGCAGCCGTGTAGCCAAAAAGCAGCGTGTCCTTGTAACCACCCTGACCAAGAAAATGGCGGAAGATTTAACCGATTACCTGGTAGGTTTTAATATACAGACGCGCTACATGCATTCAGACATCAACGCCCTGGAGCGTATGGAAATAATACGGGACCTTCGTTTGGGGGCATTTGATGTTCTGGTGGGCATTAATCTGTTAAGGGAAGGCCTGGATCTGCCTGAAGTAAGTCTTGTAGTTATCCTTGACGCGGACAAAGAGGGTTTTCTCCGCTCCGAGCGTTCACTTATCCAGACAATTGGCAGGGCTGCCCGGAATGTTGAAGGAAAGGTTATCATGTATGCCGATCAGGTAACTGATTCTATGAAAAGAGCTATCGGGGAAACTGAACGGCGGCGCAGGCTTCAGGTGGAATACAACCGGAAATACGGCATTACACCCCGGACGGTACAGAAGGCTGTACGGGACTTGATTGAGGCTACCCACCCTGTTGTAAAGGGGAAAAAACGGCCCAATGGCGGTTATGTCAAAAAGGGCGCCAACAAAAAAGAGTTTAAGCAAATAATAATCAAGCTGGAAAGGGAAATGCGTGAATCTGCGCGAAAACTCGAATTTGAACGGGCTGCCGAACTAAGAGATTTGATTATTGAACTGCGGCTGGAGTTGCATGGCAGGAATAAGGATTTGACTACCAACCAGGATATTCACTAAAATTAGAACTTGATCAGCTGACCGGCAATCAGGCTTATAACTACAGAT
Organism: Desulfotomaculum sp.; assembly: GCA_003485325.1. GTDB lineage: Bacteria > Bacillota > Desulfotomaculia > Desulfotomaculales > Nap2-2B > 46-80. The sequence continues at coordinate 18,566 of DMZI01000037.1, read as the reverse complement.
ACAACAATGCATACTCCCACCCAGAGTATGTCCTTTTTTGTCCGCTGAACGATTTGAGCTATCGTTTCAACCTGACTAATTTCCTGCGTTTTTTTACCTGCTTTTTCTTTAGCCATTTAACTTCCCCAGAAGATAAATCTCACACATAGAAAAACCGGATGTATAAAAAACAAGTTTCTGCTATTGAGACGCTTTTAAAGAGCCCTCACCAGACCGGAACCTGTTTTAATTTATAAACAGTATAGCATAAATTTATATTTAAGCCAGGAGATATATTCTTTTGAAGTTTAAATTTGTTTGAAGGATTGCTGGAATTGCTCCAGGGTCATTAAGATTGAGCGGGGTTTACTTCCTTCGAAACTGCCTACTATTCCACGCTGCTCCATAATGTCAACCAACCTTGCCGCCCGGGCATATCCGATATGAAACCTTCTCTGAAGCATTGAAACCGAGGCGTTTCCCTGTTCAATAAACAACTGTACCGCCTGTGGAAGGAGATTGTCATCCTGTTCAAAGAAGGAAATGTTTTCTTCTTCAGCCACATTGGCCATGTCCGGATTGTAATTTGGCTGAGCCTGTTCTTTGAGAAAACTGACCAAATTTTCGGTGTCCTTGTCAGCTAAAAATGCTCCCTGGATTCTTGCCGGTTTGGATGAACCAACGGGAAAGAATAACATATCTCCCCTGCCAAGTAATTTTTCAGCGCCGCCCGTATCAAGAATAGTTCTTGAATCCATCTGAGACGATACTGCGAAAGAAATTCGTGAAGGTATATTGGCCTTAATCAATCCCGTGATTACATCCACTGAAGGCCGTTGGGTGGCCAGCACAAGGTGTATTCCTGCGGCCCTGGCCATCTGAGCGAGCCGGCAAATGGAATCCTCCACTTCTGCAGGCGCAATCATCATCAGGTCTGAAAGCTCGTCAATTATAATCAGAATTAAGGGCAGCGTGCCATTACTGTTCAGTGTCTGGGTTGCATCCACAGACCCGGCCGGAAATTCATCTTCATTGAATTGTTTTTGAAGTTCCGCCTGCATTTTGTTGTACCGGATGATGTCTCTTGCTCCCACCGCGGCAAATAAATCATATCTTTGCTCCATTTCTTTAACCGCCCAGTGCAGGATTCCGGAAGCTTTTTTAGGGTTTGTCACTACAGGGGTAATCAGATGGGGAATGCCGTTATAGTTGGTAAGTTCAACCATCTTGGGATCGATTAAAATTATTTTTACTTCTTCAGGTGTGGCTTTAAACAAGATACTGGCCACCATGGTATTAATACAGACGCTCTTTCCGGATCCGGTTGCCCCTGCTATAAGAAGATGGGGCATCTGGGAAAGATCCGTAACAATTGGTGTGCCCGATATGTCCTTACCCAAAGCAACCGCGATTTTTGAGGAAGCTGAGCCGAATTCTTTGCTTTCAACCAGTTCTTTAAGGTGAACAGTGGAAATTTCTTTGTTGGGGACCTCGATTCCTATGGCAGCCTTGCCGGGGATGGGAGCTTCAATGCGTACATGCGAAGCGGCCAGCGCAAGGGATAAGTCGTCGGAAAGGCCGATAATCCTGCTTAATTTTACACCCACAGGGGGCTGTATTTCATAGCGTGTAATGGCAGGGCCGATTGTTACCTGGGTAACGCGTACGTTAATTCCGAAACTGGCCAAGGTCTCTTCAAGGACACGTATTTTTTCATTGACTTCCCTGTCCGTTACGGTATGTTCCCTGGTTTTTTTCCAGTTTAACAATGAGGTCGGCGGCAGACAAAATGTTTTATCGTCGGATGTCGGGGAAGAATTTATAGGCTGCTGTTTCGCCTTTGTCCTGCCTGTTTTTTCGGAAAGCGTATTGATTTGAGCTTCACTGTTTATTATAGGCGTTTCCCCGCCGGATTTCTTGCCTTGGATTAGGGGGGACGGGAGAAAAACCGGGGTATTTTCACTATTGTTGATTATTAATGTATTTGCCTTTGTATTTTTTGTTTCAGGGGGTTTTTCCTTTCCCTCTTCAACCTCAATAAAAATAAAATCTGCAATTTTGTTATATGCCTTTTTAACCGCTGTACCGGAATACCTGCCCAGAAGGCTGCATAAGCGGGAGACTGGCAGTTTCGTTAAAAGTACAATTGAAATGATCATCAGGGAGGACAGGATAATATAGCTGCCCGTGATATCGAAGTATTTTAGAAGCAGATAACTTCCCGCAGCTCCTAAAATACCTCCCCCGGCGCCTTTTTGCCCGGCATTGAAGGATGCCCCGACAGGTATGGAAAGATGGATAAAACTCAGGATTAAAAACATCAGCAGCGCTGTTCCGATTACCTGCGTGTCGAGTTTAATTTTACTGCGCTCCCGGATAATTTTTATTCCCAGGAGGAAAAAAAGCGCCGGAAGCAGCAACTTTCCTTGTCCGGCTGCAACGGAAAGGCACTGATTTAAGAATTGTCCAACCGCGCCCACAGCGTGTGTAAATAAACTTACCAGGCCTAAAATAGCGAACGTAATCACGGCAATTCCACAAAGCTCGGATTTTAATTCGTTCTCGAGCATCTTGGACACCTAATTTCCCTCCGTTACTTCTTTACATGATAAGTTCCGACAAAAATTCCCTTATCTCACCATGTTTTGAGCTTACCATATAATGGTCGAATAGGCAAGTCCAGCTATGGTAAGAAAATATTTATTTTTTCACAAGATGAAACAACAATTATATTAATATCTGGTTATTATGGCAGTACCTGCTAGGAGATAATTTAGATATTAAACTGTTTACGGAGTTAACATTTAGTAATATAATGGTTAAAAAACCGGAATATTTCACTTGAAATAGGGAACTTTTAACTCGTATATAGTGTCTAATAAAATAAAGTGAAGTTTCCGGTTCCAGCAGGAGTATTATCCTTTGGACGCCGTTAAACAGCTTATTGAAAAATCTTTAGAAAACGATCTGTCCGCTTTTGAACAGTTAATCAACATATATCAAAGCAGGGTTTTTAACCTTGGTTACCAATTAACAAACAGTTATGCGGATGCCCAGGACCTTACCCAGGAAGTTTTTATAAAAGCTTATTATTCTTTGAAGGGTTTCCGGAATGAAGCTGATTTCGGCACTTGGCTGCGCAAAATAACAGTAAATCTCTGGTTAAACACGAAGCGTAAGAGGAGTATACCCAACGTTATTTCTTTAGACGAACCAATTTCTGCCGGGGAAAATGAGGTTTACCGGGATTTGGCGGCGACGGACGGCGATCCTGAGCAAAGTCTTGAAAACAAAGAATTTAACGGCATTGTAAGAAAAGCGTTAGGGGAACTTTCCCGGGAATATCAGGCAGTGATAGTTCTTCGGGAAATAGAAGGTTATTCCTATGAAGAAATGTCACTGATCATGAACTGTTCGCTTGGTACTGTCAAATCCCGTCTAAACAGGGCCAGGCAGGTTCTAAAACAGCAGGTAATCAAACTGGCTAAAGAATCGGGTTATGTTCTTCCCGGAACCCGTAAAAACCGGGTTGTAGAAGAGGTGTAGCTAATGAACTGCCGAAAAGCGAAAAACATTTTGGTATTAGATGAACTGTTGCTTAATGAGCAGCGTGCTTTATCCGACCATTTGGCAGTTTGCAGCGAATGCGCCGTCGAAGCTGAGTACTTCGGAGCAATCAGCAAAGCGTTGCGCGAAATGAACAGTCCTGTAAAAACACCGGATGGACTTTCAGCACAGGTAATAAGCCGGCTGCATTCGGAAAATACCAACCGGGAAGAAGTAAATTCCCTGGCACCTTGCCACCGCTTCCGGTGGTCCCAGGCGTGGAAAAGAAGCCTTGCCGCGGCCGCTGCTGTTGTTTTGCTAATTGGCGGTTTAATGGGAATTGCAACCAGATTAGGGGTGCTGAGTATTCCCGGTAATCCGGCTGTGGTTGTTAAAAATAACCCTTCAAATCAACCCGCTGTCAAAATTCCTGTGCAAATTACTAATACACAAAATACACCGCCGACTGGAAATGAATCTGTTCAATCCCAAAAAAGCGACAGTCCATTAAACAGTCTTCCAAAATCTGACAAAGCCGCGAACAACCTTACCATACAAGCAACAACACAACAACAGGCAACAACACAGACAACAAGTGAGCCAAAGGTATTTTTGAATGTGCCCCGTTTAATAGAATGCATCCTCTGGAAGATTAAAGTTGGCAATATTAATGATGCTGCGGACAAAGTGCTTGTCTGGGCAAAGACAAATGGCATTTCTTATTCGGTGGAGAATGAAATTCCATTGGATGATGGCCGAACTATAAACATATTCCGTTTTGGAGCGCCAAAAACAAGTGCTGACAAGTTCAGCAATTTTATTTCCGGATTGGGTGAGATTCTTGAAAAGGATAGAAATGCACGGGATGTAACGGATGAATTCGCGGACAAACTGGAAAAATATCATAGCCTGCTTGCCCAGAAGAAAAATTCTGACGGGCAGCAAACAAAACAGTTGGATGCTGAAATAAAAGCGGTAGAGTCCGAACTAACCCTGATGGACAAAGAAGCCCAGGACCAGGTAGTATTTATAGTCTGGCTTCAAAATTAATTTTCTAATAACTTAACTGCCTGGTAGATAAGATAAGCAGCTTCACCCCTTGTAATAAAATCCAGGGGTGAATTCTTTTTTAACAGTGATTTGCTAAAACCCGCCACGAGGGAATCTATCCCCTGGGCGTCAAGGTCAAAGCGATCTTTATTTTTTTTCAGGGCTATTGTCAGAAGAGAGTCTGCTTCTTCCAAAGAGAGCGGTTGGCCGGCATAAAAATCCAGGTTGGGCAATCCACTGCTGATCAGGTTGTACTGCAGCGCAGTGTTTAACGTCTGTCTTGCCCAGGAAAAATTCCGGGTGTCAAAAGCCTGTTCCTCTTTCTTTTCCGTTAGCCTGATCAGCCTGGTTAACATAGCAATATATTCAACTTTGGTGACTTTTTTACCGGGCTTAAAGCTCTTGTCCGGGTATCCGGTAAGCAGCCCCTTTGAGGCAAGAGAAGTGATTTCTTTTTCAAAAATATTGCCGCTAATATCATTGAAAAATTCAGGAACGTTGACATATACGCCGCCCACTCCCCCGAGCAGGCGATCTACCGCTACTATCTGAACAGCTTTAATATCCGGTTGATTCAAGGAAATGCTAAAACGCCCGTCAGACTGAGGAAGTAGTTCTATTAATTGTTCAAGGTCCAGATATAAATAAATGCAATCTCCATTTGTAAAACCACTCAGGTTTATATTTTCTCCTTCCCGTTGACAGGAAACCTGCAGACTGGGAGGTTTGTTTTCAGTAGTTGCTTTGATGCAGGAAATTATGCTTTCCTCGCTTTTAGGTACCTTTAAAAGTGTATAGACAACCTGTTCGCCCGGTAAAACGTCATTCATCTTTACGGGGTATCCGTTTTTAATTACCATGGTACGCGTAGAAATAAGCCCTTGGGCGCCAGGCGAAAACTTGGCCAGCCCGGTATCCTTGTCATATGAATAAAGGGTTCCTTTCTGTTCTTTCAATGTATCAGCTATATCCAGGCGATAAACCGACTGCCCTTCAGGATCAAGGGCAAGGCGGACATATTCTCCCGGAAGCAGTATATTCAGGCTGCTTGTTTGTTGCCAACGGAACACCTGAACCTGTCTTGAAAGATCAAAGGTATGCAGGTGGTTCTGGTAATCAAGAATGTAAAGTTTATTTTCCAAATCGCTGTAGAAAACTACCTGGCCATAGCAAACCAATGAGTTGGCTATTACCGAAATTGCTGTTTGATCAGCCATTACAAGGGTAAGGTGGTAACCAGGCTTTATTTCGTTCAAGCTGGAAGGTTTGTTATTGATGGTGACCGGCGCGTTATCGATTACCTGGTATTTTCCTCCCCCCTGGAGAATCAGATCGCCATTGACACTGTCAATATATAGACACTGTCCGGTAACCAGAGAACGGTTGACGGCCACATAACCTACTTTGCCATCCGACTGCGCGCCGATTAACCGGATGGACATACCCGGCGCCAGCTGTTCAAGATTTCGAAGAGTCGGGGCGCCAAAAGGAAGATCTTCACGGCAGCCCTTAACCATTGAATCGGTGAAGGAAAAAATTACATCATCAGCTAACAAATACGGCTCCCGCCGGCCAAAAAGGTAAACCTGCTGCTTGCTTGGGTCTATTTCGCTCAGGATTCCTTCTTTTGAGAAATAATCGGTCTTTATCCACCAGATGGTTTGAGTAGTTGGATTAACCAGCGCAAAAATTTCAACACCGCTCGGAATTAAATTGGGATTTATAATTTTTTGGCCGTTGGCCAAAATAATTGAGCCGGGGTGAAGGTAAAACCCGCCTTCCTGTTTTGAAGCATTCACCTCCAGCCAAAGTGTCCCGCTCGACATGGCTAAAGACTCCGTCGATTTATTACGCCAGATTACGCCGTTTAAATACAGTTGGTTTCCCTGAGGGTTCAAATATGCATTTTCACCGGGAAAAATATTTTGTGGACTCCATTTCGTTAAGTTCCGGCCGCCCAGGGAATTTTTCCCTGTTGGAGGGATAGTAATCTTTTCCCCGCTGGCAAATTTGATTGTGTTTGAATTTTGATCGACCTTCTCAACTATTTCCGCTTGCAGAGGCTGGCCATAAACAAGGGAAAAATCCTGCGCAGGCGCTGTCCGGGCTTTTATCCCCCGGGTAAGCTTGCTGGCTTTAACCACGATTTTATAAATACCCGGCTTTGGCGCCGGAATAACTACCTGCTCGATATTGTTTTTGTTATCTTTAAGTCCTTTATTGAACTTGTCGTTTCCTAGGTAAACCTTGCCGTCAGGCCCAGTTACTGTTAAATCCAGATCATTCACCAGAGCGGAAGCGGCGCCCGGAGAAGCTTCCGGGTCAGTCCAGGCCAGGGTTGCCACAAGCGGTTCCCCCTCATCCGTTACGGTATAGTAATAAGAGCTAACTTGACCCTGCAGAAGGGGGTTTTGTTCATCATCGAAAAGAAAGGATTTTTCTTTCAGGGCCAGAACAGTGTTGCAGAGATCCAGCTTCCCGAAGCCTGCCCCGGTATTATCCGGTAACGGTTGCGCTCCATTGACCAGGGCTGCTTTCATTAATGCTGCAGACGGATAACGAAGATTGAACTCTTTAAGGAAGAATTCACGCAGTAAAGCAGCCGCCCCCCCTGCAACCGCAGCCGCCATGCTTGTTCCCTGCATCTTCGTATAAGCCGTGTTTGTGATAAAGTTGCTTTTTAGAAGAGGCGCCGCAGCGGAAACAATCCCCGAACCCGGGGCGACCAGATCGGGTTTTAAACGGCCGTCGGAAGTTGGGCCGCAGCTTGAAAAACGTGCTAATTGGTTTACATTATCCTCGCCTGGCCCGAATGCAGGCCTTGCTCCTTCACTTGCCCCGATGACAAGGGAGTTTTTACTGTTTGCCTGCTGTGTAAGAGTCCCGCTGTTCGGTCCGTCATTGCCGGCGCCGAAGATAACCAGAAAATCAGGGTGTTTGCGGATATAAGCGTCTATTTGGGAGGCACTGTACAAATAAGCATTGTTTTTTTCGCCCCACCCGTTGATATGGATCCTTGCAGCCGCGTCATAAGCAGGCTGAAAAAGTTTTTCTATGTTCAGCGGCGGGGAAGCTTCTCCCTGCGAATTTAAGATGCATTCAAAATAAATACTTGCTCCGGGGGCTATGCCCTTGTATTTTCCGTTTGAAGCGGCGCCGGTTCCGGCCACGGTGGATGCCATATGTGTACCATGACCGTTTGGGTCGTCAGTTTCTTTCCTGTCGGTAAAAGACTTGAGCATAACAACCTTGGGATACTGCCCGGGCTGGCTTTTCAGATCCGGATGGGGATCGCTCATCTGCCCATTACCCAGGCCGCTGTCGGCAAGGGCTATTATCTGTCCTTTTCCGGTAAGTCCGTCCGGACACACAAAGTCACGCGTCGCCAGCGGTTCTGCGCCTATAATTCCAGCCGAGCGATCATTTAGAAAAGAAATTCCCGATTGAGCCGGCGCAATTTTAGAAATTCCAATCAGGTGAAGCAGGGGATAAAGGCAAACAGACATGGCGCAGATTAGTAAGCTTAATGGAAGCGTTGAAAAGAAAAGACAGCGTAATTTTTTTTGGATTAGCAGAAGCAAGTTCATTTTTTTACCTGCCGTACCATTATAGACTTAAAAAAAGTTTCGACAACAAAGTTTTTTTTCCTCCCTGGAACTATACCAGTTATTGCCTGTCCGGGATAATGCAGGCAAAGAAGCTGTTAAAAGTAAAAATAATGCTTTTTTTCGAGTATTTATCTAATACAGCAAAAGGAAATGTCCTTATCAGTATTGAATTAATCTAATGGGGTGGTAATAATGGCGCGAGTATGCTTAGATCCCGGTCATGGTGGTTATGATCCCGGAGCCGTCGGCATTTCCGGGTTAAAAGAAAAAGATATAACACTGGCTGTTGCCCTTGAAACCGGTTCTTATTTGACTAACTCGGGGATAGAAGTTATTTTTACGAGAGACTGTGATCAGGTATCATGGCCGTCTGAGATAAACCAGGACTTGGCCGGCAGGTGCAGGATAGCCAACCAGGCCAATGCTGATCTGTTTATAAGCATTCACTGCAACAGCGCCGGCAATCCTGATGCGCGGGGTACGGAAACATATTCTTACACGCTTTCCGACAGGAATCAAAAGGGGGCTGAGGCATCCAGACTAATTCAGGCAGAGCTTGTCGCGTCTCTCGGCTTGCAGAACAGGGGAACCAAGACCAATAATTTTTATGTTCTGCGTGAAACTGTGATGCCGGCGGTTTTAACTGAACTTGCTTTCCTAAGCAATTCTGAAGAAGAGCAGCTCCTTTCTCAACCTGATTTCAGAACCCGCGCCTGTAAGGCAATTGCAAGGGCTGTAATAAAATATTTTGGATTATCACTAGCAGATCTTAATCAGGTCTCAACCGGGCCGCGTTTGGTCATCAACGGTGAGCCTGCTGTTAATGTACCCTACCGTATTATTGAAGGAAAGACTTATGTTGAGCTGGTTTCATTCATAAGTTCTCTCGGCGGACAATCGCTCTGGGATGAAAAAACAAAATCAATAAATATCCAGATAAAAAAGAGCTATAATGCGTGAAATAGCGAATAAGGGCGAATAACAGCGAATACTAGAGTAGGTTTGTCCCTTATCTTTTTTTTCGGTAATATTATTGCATACAAGGTCATATTCTAGTGTTTGTTGAAAGATTAGTCAAATGGTAGAATAGATAGGATATTTTTACTATTGTATATTGGAGATAAAAGTGGAAAAGCTGTTAGCTCCTGTTTTAGCGTTTTTTCTTGCTTTGTTGATAACTCCTGCGGTAAGGAAATTAGCATTTGCCTGGGGAGCGGTTGATCTGCCAAATCCTCGCAAGGTCCACCAACATGTGATGCCCCGCCTGGGCGGGCTGGCAATTTACGTGGCCTTTGTAATCCCATTGTTCCTGACAATGCCTGTCAGTCTTTTCATTGGCCTGATAACAGGGATTTCTTTGATTGTATTAATCGGAGTGATCGATGATATTAAGGGAATTTCTCCCTGGTTAAAGCTTGGGGGGCAGATTTTAGCAGCTTATTCGCTGATTATGCTTAATATCCAGATAGGTTTTGTGACAAATCCCTTTAACGGGCATATTATCCCACTTGGCTGGTGGGGAATCCCCATTACAATATTCTGGGTGGTAGCTGTAACTAACGCCGTTAATCTGATTGACGGTTTGGACGGTTTGGCGGGAGGGGTTTCCTGCATAGCGGCGCTTACAATAGCTGCGGTAGGATGGACGCAGTGGAAAATTTTTGGCATTACCGGTCAGCAGGAAATTATCATGCTTGCCTTAATTTTGGCAGCGGCGATTATTGGATTTCTGTGGCATAATGTATACCCGGCAAGCATCTTTCTGGGTGACACCGGATCTATGCTTCTCGGTTTTTCTCTTGCTGCCGTTTCAGTTTTAGGTTTAACAAAAAGCGCTGCAGCCGTATCGATATTTATCCCTCTCGTGATTCTGGGCATTCCGCTATTTGATGTTGTACTGGCCGTTTTCCGGCGTTACCATCTTCACAAACCAATATTTCAGGCAGACAGGGAGCATATTCATCACCAGTTGATGAATTTAGGTTTAAATCAGCGTCAGACAGTGGCGGTTATTTGTGGAATAAGCTTTATATTGGGAATCAGCGCCGTAGTATTAAATATAGTTACATCAGATCAGGCAATGATTCTTCTGGTTATTTTAGCGGGCCTGGGTATAATTCTTGCCGGCAAAATAGGCCTGTTTAGCGTTTCCAAAAGGACAAGCCGAACTGCTTCACGAAATTCCTCCCAACATCTTTAGAATGTAGAGGTGTAAGTTTTGCGCGTTACCAAGGCTATTATTCCGGCTGCCGGTTTGGGAGTCCGTTTTTTACCCGCTACAAAGGCGCAACCAAAAGAAATGCTGCCTATAGTAGATAAACCGGTTATCCAGTACATAGTTGAAGAAGCGGTTAATTCAGGTATTGAAAACATTCTTATTATTACTGGCCAGGGGAAAAAAGCTATTGAGGATCATTTTGATAAGTCCCAGGTGCTTGAGGAACACCTTCAGGAAAAAGGGAAAGTCGCTCTTTTAAACCTGGTCAGGGAGATCAGCGAGATCGCCGACCTTCATTATGTCCGCCAGAAGGAGCCGCGCGGGCTTGGGCACGCTATTTATTGCGCACGCAGGTTTGTTGGTGAAGAACCTTTTGCCGTCCTATTAGGAGACGATCTGGTCAGAAGCGAAAAACCGTGTTTAAAGCAGTTGCTTGAACTTTATGACGAAGTCCAGAGTACCGTTCTTGCCGTTAAGGAAGTGCCTGCGGCGGCTGTGAACAAATACGGAATCCTGGACGCTGATTTTTTGCGTGAAGGTGTTTACTACATCCGCGATTTGGTGGAGAAGCCTTCCGTTGATCAGGCCCCCTCCAGGTTGGCTATTATGGGCCGTTATGTAATCAGTCCAACTATTTTTCCCATACTTCAAAAAACACCCCCGGGTCAGGGCGGGGAAATTCAGCTGACGGATGCTCTAAGGGTTTTGTCTAAAGAAGAACCTCTTTATGGAATTAACTTTGAGGGACGCCGTTATGACGTTGGCGATAAGCTTGGCTACCTGATGGCAACGGTCGAATTCGCCCTGGATTATCCTGACTTGGGCAAGGATTTTCAGTCGTATCTGAAACAGCTTGTAAATACCATGGGTTGATTTGCTGAAGATAAGCGATCAACATTTGCTTCTTTTGATCCAGTTGAAAAAGCAATCTCCCTTTCTTTAACAATGTTCTGGAACCCACCCTTCCATTTCATTTACAACGTATAATTTAATTGTCCGCTGTTAAACTAAGATCATTATATCCACAGGGGTGATGGATCATGAATCCTTTTTTGGATATTTTGATCAGGGGTACAGGGGCATTCATTACTGTAATTGTTATTTCGCGCGCGATAGGAAATTCTCAAGTGGGTCAGTTAACCATCAGCGACTTTGTAAATGCTATTTTAATCGGTTCGGTTGCCGCAAACATGGTTACGAGTCTGAATGTAAGCGGGTGGCCGCTTTTTTTTGGGCTTATTTTAATTGGCCTATTTACGCTTGGCGCCGAGACCCTTGCTTTGAAATATCGGCCGGCAAGAAAATTAATTGAGGGAGAACCTGTTGTACTTGTTCACAACGGTAAAATACTTGAGGATAACATGAGGAAGCTAATTTACCATGTTGATGACCTGATGATGCAGTTAAGGGATAAAAATGTTTTTAATATAGCTGATGTTGAATTTGCTGTTTCCGAGCCCAACGGAAAACTGAGCGTGCTTCTTAAAAGCCAGAAACGCCCTATTACACCTCAGGATCTTCAGATTCCCACAACTTATGAAGGAATATCTTCCGAACTGATCTCAGACGGGGTAGTAATCAGGCAGAATTTAAAACAAAACAATCTTACTGAGGAATGGTTGTACAAAGAACTTGAAAAACAAGGTATTAAGTCTGTTAAAGAAGTATTTTACGCCAGCCTTGATTCTATGGGCAACTTGTATATCGACAAGAAACAGGACGATCTGCAAAATATTACTGATATTACCGATAAGCTTCCTGGTGAGATGCCCCAATAGGCAATGAGAATAATTTTTCCCCGTTGATGTTATCACCTTTTCTGCCTGTTCGCATATGATAGGGGCACAGGAGGTGAAAAACTTTGTTTAAGGTATCGGATTTGAACAAGCGTGATATAGTGAATGTTGTTGACGGTTCGAAACTGGGGCCGGTGAAGGATATTCACATAGATGTTGAAAAAGGTACGGTTGAAGCAATAATCCTGCAAGGCCCGCGCCGGTTCTGGCTTTTTTCAAGCAGAAAGGATTTTATTGTTCCTTGGGGCGCAGTCAAGAAATTAGGCAAAGACGCTGTTTTAATTGAGGTGCACGATTGGACGGTATAACCAAGTGGCATAAAATTCCGGCGCTTCGAAAGCGCCGTTTTGTTTTATTGGTTTGACATTGCGTATTGGAATTGTTAGAATATGCATAGATTTTAACCAATTTCCCCCCAACATTTTTTAAGAACGACAGGGATTTTTTTTTTAAGGAGGTAATTTATTTGGGCAAACATTTGTTTACTTCGGAATCAGTAACCGAGGGGCACCCGGATAAAATAGCCGACCAAATAGCCGACTCGGTATTGGATGAAATACTTACTCATGATCCTTTGGCCCGGGTTGCCTGTGAAGCGCTGGTTACTACGGGTCTGGTTCTTGTAGCAGGTGAAATTACCACTAAATGTTACTGTGATATCCCGGGAGTGGTCAGGGAAACACTGCGTGAGATAGGGTATACGAGGGCAAAATTTGGCTTTGATTGCGATACATGTTCTGTTCTTACCTGCATTGACGAACAGTCACCGGATATTGCGCAAGGGGTGGACAAGCCGCTTGAGGTCCGCAGCGGTGAAATGAGCGATGATGCAATCGAGGCTATCGGTGCGGGAGATCAGGGGATGATGTTCGGGTACGCTACAAATGAAACGAAGGAATTGATGCCCTTGACGATTTCCCTGGCTCATAAGTTGGCCAGAAAGCTTGCCACAGTTCGTAAAACGAGGGAAATACCTTACCTTCGCCCGGATGGAAAGGTACAGGTTACAATAGAATATGAAAATAGTAAGCCCGTTCGGGTTAATACCGTTATTGTATCAAGCCAGCATCACCCGCTGGTAGAGCTTGATGTGATGAGGGAGGATATAATCGGAAAAGTTATCAAGGCTATTGTACCCCCCGAGTTAATTGATTCTACAACACGCTATCTGATCAATCCTACCGGACGATTTGTTATCGGAGGTCCGCAGGGAGACACCGGCTTAACCGGAAGAAAGATTATCGTAGATACGTATGGTGGGATGGCCAGACATGGCGGCGGAAGTTTTTCAGGCAAAGATCCTACGAAAGTTGATCGTTCGGCGTGCTATATGGCGCGCTATGTGGCTAAAAATGTTGTAGCCGCCGGCTTAGCCGACAGATGCGAACTGCAGGTTGCCTATGCTATCGGCGTGGCCAGGCCCGTATCCGTTATGGTAGATACGTTTGGGACAGGGAAAGTAAGCGATGAAAAGATATTGGAACTGATCAGCGCAAACTTTGATTTGCGTCCTGCGGCAATTATTAAAAACTTTGATCTGCGCCGGCCTATCTATCGCCGTGTTTCCGTTTATGGGCATTTTGGACGAACTGATCTGGACCTACCCTGGGAACGCACCGATAAGGCTGAAATTATGCGCTCCCAGGCCGGATTATAATTCGGCAATCTTTCACCCTTTTTTAATTGAAACATATGCTACTGCAGGTATGTTAAAAAGAGGGCGGAAGAATGCTGCCGGTTGTTGTTTTATTAATTAGTTTGTGGTTTATCTGGGTATTGTGGATTTTAAGAAGCCTTTGTGTTTCACGCACAGACAATCAGGAACAGGCCTGTCTGATAGTAATATTAGGCGATCAGGAACATTCTGCGGAAGGCTTCTTGCGCAAATTGGCTTTTTTACGGAATAAATTTTGGCCTCTTTTTGAAGTAATAATTCTTGATAGCTGCCAAAACAGCCGGACTACCAGGATTATATCTCTTTTAGCCGCTCAAAATGGTTTTAAAGTAACAGGCGCTGGCGAAAGGGATATTATTGAATCCAGCAAAGTCCTAGGGAAATCTTTATGTTATGATGCAAGGCCGTTAAAAGACGGCGAACTGATTAAAGCGCCGCTGTTTTCTCTGATTTCATCCAATCAGTTAATTATTGAGGTGAAGGGGGATGGCCGGTAAATTAAGGCATATCCTGTACACCTGGTTGGTCACTTTTTTGGGCTGGGTGGTTTTATTCTTTTCTTTCAAGGTATTAAACCTTGATTTAGGCAAAGAATACTTAATTATGATCGCCCTGGGAGTGCTTGCTGAATGGTTTACCGTTTACCTGCCCCAGGGTCAGTTGTCGGGAGGTTTTTCTGTTGTTTTTGCTTCGTATCTGATCTTCGGGTCCGCTCCTGCCATCTGGATTAGCGCCCTTGCTGTTTTATTCAGCCAGGGAATAATAAACAGGGGAAATCCCTTACGAACCGCATTTTTTAATTCCAGCCAGTATGTTCTTTCTCTTTACATTGCGGATTACCTTTTCAGGATAACCGGCGGACAGGCCCTGTCAAGTTATGGGTTAAAAATCTCCAATCTTTTGCCTTTGCTTGTTTTTCTAGTTTCTTTTTTTGTGATCAATCACTTGTTGGTTAACCTTTATCTTTTTCCGGGACGCAAATATGATCCAAAGCCATTCAGGTTGGACACTTTATACTGGGATGGCTATACTTATCTTTTCAGTATTCCTTTTGGAATTCTAATGTATTTGATTTATCGGCCGGTTGGAATTACAGGTCCGTTTTTATTATTTTTGCCGGTTCTGGCAGTACAGTTTGTTTTACGGTTATATGTCAAGACTGCTTTATTCAACAAAGAACTGCTTGCTTTTTACCAGATTGCCCAAAAGGCGGGCGACAGGTTCAGCAGCGAACAAATTATGGATCTTTTGTTCAAAGAAACCAACCGTGTAGTACCTTACCAAACAGGCATTATTTATCTCTGGTCTCACGATTATCAATGTTTCAAAGCTGCAATGGTTATTGGTCCGTATAAGAATCAGCTTTTTGGTTCCTCACTTGGAAAAGGCGAGGGCTTTATAGGGTTGGCAATAGAAAACAGGCAGCCTGAAATTGTTTATGATTCAAAATCCGATCCCCGTTTAAAAGGGGAAGGGGGGTTAATTCAGGTTCACCGCTCACTGTTGGTTATCCCCTTGTTTGTTGAGACAGAGATCTTAGGCGCTCTCGTTTTGGGCGAAAAGAGACCCCTGGCATTTGACCAGAGACACCTGCGTTTTCTTTCTGTTATCTGCAGTCAGACCGCCATATTTTTGGCCAACAAAATGCAGGTTAAACGCATACAGGAAAATGCTAACTTAGATATCATAACCGGCATTTTTAACCAACGCTATTTTTTCGAACAGGTAGAGGTGGAATTTAACCGGGCAAAAGAGAAAGGCGGAACTCTAAGTCTTGTCCTGCTGGATGTTGATCACTTTGAAAAGATAAATGAGTATTTTGGTTACAGGGCAGGCAACCAAATTCTAGTCCAGTTGGCCGGTCTCTTAAAAGATGAGGTTATCCATGACGGTCTGGTGGCAAGGTTTGGCGGGGAGGAATTTATTGTCGGCCTGCCAGGTTTTAACAGAGACAGTTCCAGGGAATTCGCTGATTTTTTACGCGAAAAAATACGTGCACATCAATTTCATGTTGACGATAGTCTGGTGCAGCTTAAAGTGAGTTTGGGAGTAGCTGTCTATCCCGATCACGCAAGGGATGTTTCTGATTTGGTTAAAAAAGCCGGCCAGGCTCTGGCACAGGCAAAGGAAGCTGGAAAAGACAGGGTTGTGGTTGCCTTCTAAACTTCAAAAAAGCAGATGATCCAAATTAACTATCCTGATTTTCTTCATGGTCTTTGGGAGGAATTTTTAAACCTCATCTTCCCGCCCCGGAACGCTTGTTATTTTTGTAATGATCCCGCTGATTTTCAGGGTATTTGTTCAGATTGTCAAAAAAAGCTGAACAGTTATGCAGATCAGCCGCGATGTTATATATGCGGCCGTTATTTTTTATCAGACGGCAAACGAATTCCTTTAGACTTGGCAGAAAACAAAAAACGCTTAACAGTCTGTATTGAATGCAGGCATTCCGAGCGTTTCTATGCTTTTGCGCGCTCGGCGGGGCCTTATGACGGGATTCTGATGAGGGCAATTTGGAAGTTTAAATACGGAGGTAAAACATACCTGAACAAACCGCTTGGCGGACTGTTGGCGGGGGTGGTAAAAAGCTTAATTGAGCTTGGGCATTCGGAAATGAATTTAAAAAAAGGTGAAATAGCTGGGCTGGTTCCTGTTCCGCTTGCCAAAAAGCGCTTGCGCCAAAGAGGATTCAACCAGTCTGAACTGCTTGCCAGGGTTGTTTCGCATAATTTAGGGCTACCCATACTTCCCCTGTTAAATAAAGTAAAAGAAACACCCGCACAGACCGGCCTTTCCCGGGAATATCGCCAATCCAACTTGGCGGGTGTGTTTGGCGTTTCCCGATGTAAAATTCCTGTTGGTAAAAGCGTTATCTTAATAGACGATGTGCTCACAACCGGCTCCACCGTTTCAGATTGTTCCCGCGTTTTATTAAACGCCGGGTTGAAAAGCGTTTTTGTTGCCACTGTAACTGCATCGGCTATAAGATAATTTAAGGGGTTGTTCCCAAAACCTTTTATTGGAAAGGGTAAGGCTTTTGAGTTTGCTTGAACGTTACCTTAAACTTCGTTTTACTTTGGGAAGCGCCTGGACCGGACCCGCATGCCAGGCGGTGTGAGAGGTCGGGGGCCTTCCGCCTCCTCCTAAATGTTATTATTAAGTTAACCAAGGTTGTTCTTAGAAATATATACTTAAAATTACCTTGTTAATTACGGTTTAATTATCTGTCGAAGTATATATTCTTACTGTAGGCGGATATCGGAATTCCAACAACGATAGATCCTTTGCTTAACCCGATCTTGCGGGCGACCACACCGATCCTGTACATAATACGATTATCCGCATTCAGCAAGCTGGCGGTTTTTGCAGCAGAACCCAGCGCAATACCTAAATCGATCAACCGCCAGGCACAAATAGGCCCGAAAAATTCCGGACCTTCTTTACCTTCTAGTTTATTGCATGTTTCACATCCGCAGGCTCCGCAATTCAAACCAAGTGACTTGTTCTGATCAACCGAAATAAGAAGAACGGCATCAGATTTACGCACATTTTCCGCATCCCGGTCAAAGTTTATCTTTTTCGGTACGCCGCCATAACTCACCATTGCTTCCGCCAGGGAAAGCTTCTCGTCTTCATTAAGCACTGTTACTCCCAAACAGTCGTGTCCGCCTCCTTTTGGAGCTGTACGCGCGGATATGGCCATTAATTCAGCGACCAACTGCATTGCATTATTTAAACCCAAAGATTATCCCTCCTGATGATTAATTAATATTCTTATGTTAACATATTTTTTTATTCAAAGACAAAGAAATATTAAAAACCAGATTTATCGAAAAACAAAATCTGTCGACAAATGTCGTATTATATCGAAATATTTATAAAGGTATAGAGTAACATATGTAGAAACATATTCCTATCAGGCACAATAATAACAATATTAGGAGAAAAAGAGTTCAATGATTAGTTTCTTACCTGTTTTAAATGATTTCCTTGAAACAATCGGCGTTGTTGCTTTAAGCTTGGTGCTTGGTCAGGCGTCCTTGCTCTGGGGAAGGGTGGTTGTGGTGAGCCTGGCTGCAACAGCAGTTCTTTATTTGTTTAAGCTTTTACCTTTTGATTATGGAGTGCTTGTACTAATTGAAATAGTTTTGCTGGCGATAGTTATTTCAAAATTGACCGTTGTCCCCTTGACTAAATGTATAATAATTGTTTCGGCAAGCCTGATTATCCTGCTCGTGCTTAAGTATTTTACTAATTATTTCAGTTTGACCATAGGTGGGGTGAATGTTCATTTACTGTTGAACAGTAACATCTTTTTGGGAATGGCAGGCTTGTTACATGCTCTTTTAATGATTATATTTGCGGAACTGGTACTAAAATTCTGTAAACCTGTTCAGGATTCGTGGAAAAAGGAAGCTTTCACCAAATTCAGGTTTTAGGATATTAATGAACCCTGGGTTCTGATTAAAAAAAAGAGATAGGAGGTGTAAGGAGTGAAAAAGCTAATGTATTTACTGGTTACAGTTTCAACGACCGTATTACTGTTTTTAGCGACGATTATGTCCTCCTCAGCATGTTTTATTTCTCATTACCAGCCCACAGTGCCTGAAATCCTTAGAAAGTAAGCGATGAGGAAAGGAGGTTGATTTATTCAACCTCCTTTCCTCTTTTTTATCACTAGCGTTGCATAAAAC
>DMZI01000032.1:64372-108655 GCA_003485325.1 Desulfotomaculum sp. | reverse complement strand
AGCGATTTCGTTCTTCTCCTGTGTTAATATCTATGCCTTTCTGATAATGTGAAATGACAGGCCGGTTATTCTACATATTTGCCGCAGGCTTAATCCGTCATTTCTTAAATTTCTCAATATTTTTTTTCGTGTATCCTGGTCCATATTTTGTAAAGCCGTTACCGGTTTACCATTCATTATTCTCTTGGTGATTTCATATGCTTCGCTCTCGCTGATTCGTTTGGTCTCATCGCAATCCAGGCAGTGGTCTTCGTTACCTTCTTCTGTGAATTTTTGAAGTCCTTCAATTGCCTTTTTCTTTTCATTGTGTACAATGCTTAAGATTAGACTGATATCAGGAAATGTGGCAGTATTTCGATCCGCTTTATAATAAGCAGCACAACTGCTCCATGCATATTCCTCAGGTTTGCTGGTAACGGATGCTTTTAAATGATTGCATTATCGAGAAGAGGGTTTTTGCAGTAATAACACTTATGATTAATTTTTGCTCGACGAAATCACTTTAAGCTTCGTCAGTAGCCGCCGCCCCGGGGTCATGCTGAAAATGCTGGCGGAACGAACTGGCCGATCCAAAAACATCGTACATGTTTGCGGCTTTTCTCACCAGCAAACGAAAAACCGGGGCTGCTTTGGCAGTGCTGACCAGGTACCTGGAGGACCCGGTGCTGAGGTTTTTATCCTTTTTCCAGCAACATTAATGCTTGTTTTGTTGTATATACATGGGCTAAGGTCCGTACGTCCGGCGTATGCAAGTCCTTGTCTCCACTCACGAAAATGTCCGGATTCATAAGCATTACCGAAGCCAGTACAGCTGCGTCTTTCGGGTCACGAAGGTACTTTGCAGCCTCATGAATTTTTTCCTCCGGAGAAATCGGATGTTTTTCAAACTTGAAGGATCGCAATAAAATGTTAAAAAGCTGTTCTTTGCCTGGAAACTTGCGAGCTAGCACTTCCATGGCTTCCGCCAGTAGGAAATCATCAATTACGAGGACATGATCTTCTTGAATGGCTTTCAACAAGCGTCGTTCCGGCCCGGAAAAAATTATGCCGGAGATGAGCACGTTGGTATCAAGCATTACTCGCACAGTTTAATCTCCCACCGGATAAAGTTTCTTAACCAGTTGTTCCCTCACGGCCTCAACTTCCCGTTCAATATCTTCTCTGGCATATCCCTTCTGGCGGGCTTCGGCTTCCAGTTCCTCTAGAAGGGTATCCAGAGGGGACACAGGTTCCAAAACAACTCTGCTGCCATCCGCATACACCCGTAGTTTAGTCTTAGGCGTAAGACCCAGGGCATCGCGGATGGGTTTGGGAATTGTCACCTGACCTTTAGGAGTGGGGGATACGAACTCCATATTCATCGCTCCTTTGATAGTATTTCTTAATATATTCTAGCATGAATTCTTACAGTAAACAATAGTCTGGTAATTCAAGGGACACCATACTGTAATTCAAGGGACACCATACTAAACTTATGTGTATAACCGGAAAAAAATTGTTGGGGGAACACAAGGGGACGGTTCTTCTGTGTTAATATCTATGCCTTTCTGATAATGTGAAATGATAGGCCGGTTATTCTACATATTTGCCGCAGGCTTAATCCGTCATTTCTTAAATTTCTCAATATTTTTTTTCGTGTATCCTGGTCCATATTCTGTAAAGCCGTTACCGGTTTACCATTCATTATTCTCTTGGTGATTTCATATGCTTCGCTCTCGCTGATTCGTTTGGTCTCATCGCAATCCAGGCAGTGGTCTTCGTTACCTTCTTCTGTGAATTTTTGAAGTCCTTCAATTGCCTTTTTCTTTTCATTGTGTATAATGCTTAAGATTAGACTGATATCAGGAAATGTGGCAGTATTTCGATCCGCTTTATAATAAGCAGCACAACTGCTCCATGCATATTCCTCAGGTTTGCTGGTAACGGATGCTTTGACTGGATTTTGATGGATGTAGCGAATGACTGTCATTAGGTATGCGTCGTCCTCTACGCATTCACTTTTAAATCGATCTTGAAACACGTGTCCAATTCTTTCGTATTTCCAGTTGTACCAGTAGGCGTAACTTACACCCAAGCGTTTCATAAACACTGATATATCACCGTAGTCTTCTCTTAACAATAAATGAACATGGTTGGTCATTAAGCAATACCCAAGTACGCTTACCCCGCTTTCCATCGATACCTTTTTTGTGGTTTCCAGGTATCTCTGAAAATCGTCTTCTTCATGAAAAATATCCTGCTGACCGATTCCCCGTACTATAATATGATAGATTCCTGTTTCACTCTTCTCTCTTGGCTTCCTGGGCATTCTTTCAAGTCCCTTCCCCCTTTTCTCAAATTCTACCATGCATTTTGTCTTAACACAAGAGAACCGTCCCTATGTGTTTCCCTATGTGTTTCCTATGTGTTTCACCTATGTGTTTCATAAGTAAGCTGATCATGCTTGTGGACACAAACTACGGCTCCGTTGGGTCAAGTACAGCAAGACCATTTTCAACGGCAAGCCGGCGCAATTTCTGATCCGAGCAAACAAATACCGGTTTCTCTGCCAGGGAAAGGGCAGTCGCAAGCTGTATAGCGTCTATGGGGGTAAGGTATTTTTTCGAAGCAATATCCAGACTTAAGAGTATTATTTTAGTTGTCAATTCTATTACTTCCAGGATATTATCCCCCACATCACCAAGAAAGGTAGCCCGCAAAATGTCAAACTCTTCACTTTTTAATATTTCATCAACGTCAACGAGCCTGCGCAGGTTGGACGTTACCTCGCAGAGAGTTATCGCTGAAATAAAAAGGGGTTCTCCTTTATCAAAAAGGGAGTTTACAGCATCCGAACCTTCTTCCTGCACATACCTTTTAAAAAGAGCGCTGGTATCGAGGTAATATGATGCCATTACTTTTCCTCCCGCAACTGGCGAACCCTCTTGGACAGTGAAAAAGGTACCCGCGAAAGAATACGGCGGGCATCATTAATACCAACCCGCCGGGACGCGTTTTTCCTGCAATACTCAAGTAAAATCTCCCTTTCCGGCCTGTCGGGAAGAGGCCTGAGTACCAGTTCGTTCCTTCTAATAAAGGCCTCCAGGTAATTTCCCTCTTTAATTTTAAGTTTTTCTCTCAAGTTTTTTGGTAATGTCACCTGGCCCTTGGCAGTAACCTTCATCCTTTCCACAATAAACCACTCCTCTGAAGTAAGGCATGCATTACTTCTTACATTCTAATCATATTGATAAGGATCGTCAATACTTTTTTAACTGCCTCAAATATTTGATACCCAAACACTTACTGAACCATCAATTTCAGGGACACAATACTCAATTCTTGTTTAATTCAAAAATATTATCAAATGACAAAATGATTTTTCGACGGTAAATTATAGTTTGCAAGACAACGGTTATTTTGTTTATATTTGTTTTGGTGATGCTTTATCTCATCTTTGACACTTAACATGATTAACTATCCCATATACCAAGGCTTAGCGGGAACAAATTAAAGACATACCACTACAAATGTAATATTATGGCAATGAACTTAAGAATGTTCAATTACATGATTTGGCGGCCTTAATCCAAGGACGGGAACACGGGGGGACGGTTCTTGAGGGGTTCAATCGGAAGTTTTGCCCGTGAAAAAGGCTCAAGTGGCGGATTATTGCCGCCTTTTGAGCCTTAACAACACCTGTACGCAAAGCCAACACGTTGAACACGTTGGACAAGTAGGGACGGTTCTTGCTTGCCTGGCAGACTTTCCCAAAATACTGTGCTCACCCTAATAAAATATACCCGCGTCAAGCAAAACATATCTTTTTCAATCAAGCATTCTCTTCACTTATAAACACTACACCGGGTAGATCTTTAAAATGGCGGTCACCGGTAACCACCTTGCAACCGCACTCCATACCAGTCGTATAGACAATCGCGTCAGCCATGGGCAAACCCCGGAGAAGGGAAACTTCAGCAGCAGCAACGGCTAAATGATGATCAAAAGGAATAATTTTTGTTTGCTGCATCTGTGCAACTATAAATACAGTCTTTTCTTTACCCTGTTTCCGCCAGATTTTTTTGGTTACTTCATAAACCACTATTGATGGTGTAACGATCTCATCCGGTATGGCAAAATAAGGAGCGTAATCATCTGCCAGCGGACCGTCGGCAAGATATTCGATCCAACCGCAGGAATCTATTACAATCAAAATCGCTCCTCCTCATCCCGCTCTATTTTTGTATCCATTCCACGCAGAAAACCGCGCATTTCAGAAAGAGGCATGGTTGGGATCAGCCTGATGCCGTTGTTTTCAACTATAAGTTGCAGCTTCTGGCCTTTCTTAATACTCAACGACTTGCGAACCTCAGCGGGAATAACAATCTGGTACTTACTGGATACCACTACCTCAGCCATAATCTGCGCCTCCCTTTACAATAATAATATCGATAACATAAATGTATACCACCAAAATTGGTCTGTCAAGCAAGTAGGGAAGGATCTTGCTTGCCTCCCGGAGTTTCCTATATTCGTTGCAATTCTGATATTACAACTTTTGATCGGACTCCTTCTCCAACCGTTCCGCAATCCATAGTTGAATAAGAGTTTGATAAGGAATGCTTTAAGCAAACGGGTTTTGTGCCTTTATTCCTTCATAAAGCTGGCCGCTATTAAGATCTTCAGTCAAAAGCACATCACAGCCAAGTTTTTTGGCGCTGCAAATGATCAGGGCATCCCAGAATGATAGCCTGTTTCGTTGCTGGATTTCAATAGCTTCCAGGACATCACTCACATCCGGCACATGCAACCTCCAGGTCGATAAATCAGAAATTATTTTAGCGGCCATTTGGGGCTGCATCGGCCTGGCTACCTTTTGTACTACCGTGACATAAAACTCCTGCAGTACTTGAATGCTTATGCTGCCACGGCTGGAATTCCAAAGTTCATTAATCAGGTCCTTTGCGCGGATGCGCTTATCTCCTGCGGAGATATCATGAGCATAAACAAGAATATTTGTATCCACGAACTGCCATCCGGAATTATCGTTCATGAATATCTCCCCTGGACCAGCTTATGCTGCCGGCGGTCCCTAGATCAGGAACATCGTTTAATATTGACAGGTGCCGTTCACGCGCTTTTTTATACAAATCTTCTTTTTTTACCATTTCTTCAAGCGTTCTGGCCAGAAGACCGGATAACGAAGTTTGTTTTTCTATAGCAATATGTTTTGCTTTTAGTAAAATATCCTTAGGCAGGGATAAAGTAATATTTTGATGCTCCATTACAATCACCTCCACGTATTTAAGTATAGCACACGTTTAGGTGATAGGCAAGAGACAAGTACAAGAATATACAGGGCCGGGTCTTTCTTGCCTCCCGGAGACTCCTATATTCGTTGCAGTTCTGATATTACAACTTTTGATCGGACTCCTTCTCCAACCGTTCCGCAATCCATAGTTGAATAAGAGTTTGGTGAGTTTTATGTCTCTTTTTTATTTCTTGATAGTTTATTCTGGAGGAAGAAGAGGCGGGGAAAAGTATACTGTTTTCTTAATCTTTGCCCAGGTAAGGAATAATGGCTTTGATAACCTTTTTGATTAACTCGAGTTCTTTCGGTGAGAGCTTCCCGATTAATTCTTCTATCTCCATATCTTGGTTGTTCTGAGATGTCTCGTAAGGGATGCTTTCATCATAGATATATTTATCACTAAGGGAGTTCTTGCCCCAGACCAGGTAATCCAAAGAAACATGCAAGCAGCCGGCCACTTTCACGAAAACGGGAAGGCTCATTTGTCTTTCCCCCCGTTCCAGCTGACCGACATAGTAATCCGAAAGTCCTATGATTTCCGCAAACTCTTCCCGTGAAAGCCTTAGTTTTTCTCTCTCGCGGCGCATTCTCTGACCTATATTTTTATTATCTATCTCTTTTCTTTCTATTTTCGTTCACTCCCACTTTATGAATACTGTATCTGAGTTCAGGCCCTGCCTGAATATGCCCGATGCATATAAATAATATTTGCCATAAGCCAACATTTAATGTAAAATTATGTCTATAACTTTTATAGCGGGGGAGGGAACTGTTACCGGTGGTTTTAATGAAAAACAAAGCCTATAAACATGCGCCTATAGTTATCTTATTGGCCGGCTGGCTGATTTTCGGGCTGATCACATTTTTAATAGGTAGTCAGAGCAGCCTCAATCAGGTCCTGCTCTGGGTTTCATTTGTAATTATCCAGACTTTAATCAGTACGATGTACGTCGTCCAAATAAAAGAATTGCGCCGGCAGGCGCATATCGACATACTAACCGGCCTCTATAACAGAAAATATTTTAATGAAAAATTGTCCGGTTTAAAATTAAAAGGTTTAATATCCCTGCTTCTAATAGACATTGACAATTTCAAATGCATAAATGACACATTTGGGCACATGGCAGGCGATATGGTATTACAACAATTTGCCGAAATCCTTCGATTCTGCACAAGAAAAAATGACCTGGTCGCCAGGTGGGGCGGAGAAGAATTCACGGTGATTCTTTTCCAAACTGAGCCGGAAGAGACCCTTAAAATTGCGGACAGAATTAGAATGGTAGTAAATAATCACCATTTTTCATACGAAGGCCGTACTCTCAAAATTAGCGCCAGTATTGGAGTGGCTGCAATAAAAGAAGGTTCGGTTATCGGCCAAGACCAAATTGTTAAAATTGCTGATCAAGCTCTGTATAAAGCAAAAGAAAAAAAGAATGATATTGCTCTTCTTACTGATTGACCATTTTAAAACCCGTGTCAAAATGAGTTCAAACAGGGCATATTATATTTTAAAGTTTTTTGTTTTCCAAAGCAGGATTTGGCAATTCCTGCGTGTATTAATAAACTGGAGGTGTGTGAAATTGGATAAGGATTTCATCAACCTGGCTGCCCGGAGCCTGGTCTGGCCGGTTTGCCTGGTTGGTGCTATAGAGAACGAAAAGCATAACATAATGACCGTGGCCTGGATAACCCAGATCAGCGCCAACCCGCTGCAGTTGGTTATCTCTATCGATAAATCAAGGTACACTCACAATATGATTTCCGAAACAGGCGAATTTATGGTCAGCATTCTTAGTTCGGAACAAAAAGAAATTGCCGCCGTCTGCGGCTCCCGTTCCGGACGGAATGTCGATAAAATTAAACAGCTTAAGATCGAAACGGTCCCGTCCACTGTGGTCAAGGTTCCCCGCCTGGCCGGATGCCTGGCTAATATGGAATGCAAAGTGGTTGCCCAATACCCTGCGGGCGGCCGTACGCTGTTTGTCGGTGAGGTGGTTGCGGCGGATGTTGGCAAAGAAAATTTAAAACCGATGATCATGTACCGGGGTAAATATATAGGATAGAAAGCGGCTGATTGACAATACCGGGGCTGGATATTATACTTTATTATGCGTGATCTAAACAGGAGGGGTGTCCGAGCGGTTGAAGGAGGCAGTCTTGAAAACTGTTGGGTTCATTTACGGGCCCCGTGGGTTCGAATCCCACTCCCTCCGCCAGGTATAAAAATTATGGAGAGATGGCCGAGTCGGCTTAAGGCGATCGCCTGCTAAGCGATTACATGGGCTAAAACCTGTGTCGCGGGTTCGAATCCCGCTCTCTCCGCCATCATTTGTCGGCTGGCCTGCCCAAATAAAGGGAGGCCAGTAAGTTTTTTATGAAGAATCTAAAAAACTAAAAGCGGCGTGAAGCGGCTGTTTTTTTTGCCTTATTAAATAATTTCAAGAAGGAATATATGGTATAACCGTTGAAAATAAATAGGTATTATTTATCATAATTGGAAGTGTTATACTTGGGCAAAGAAATAGCCGTAGCCAATCAAAAAGGCGGGGTCGGTAAAACGACGACAACGGTCAACCTGTCGGCCTGGCTGGCGCTGCTCGGTAAAAAAGTACTGCTCATCGATCTTGATCCCCAGGCCAATACTACCAGCGGCCTCGGAATAAACCAAAAGAAGCTCGGCAAAACAATTTACAACATGTTGATCGAGGGGGCGCCTGCCGAGGATGTCTGGCAAAAAGCAAAGCCGGGAGAGCTTTTTATCATTCCTTCCAGCATTCAGCTGGCCGGCGCTGAAATAGAACTGGTCGGCATCCCCGACAGGGAAAACCTTCTTAAAAAACAAATTCAAAAAAGAAAAGAGGATTTTGATTATATTATTATTGATTGCCCGCCGTCTTTAGGTTTACTGACCGTTAACGCGCTGGCGGCCGCCGACTCCGTTCTAATTCCGATTCAATGCGAGTATTACGCCTTGGAAGGTTTGAGCTATCTGGTCAATACCATTCAATTGATTAAGCAGCGTTTAAATGAAAATCTTGAAATTGAAGGCGTTTTGCTGACTATGTTCGACGGCAGGACAAACTTAAGTATACAGGTGGTCGACGAAGTAAAAAGGTTTTTCAAGGGAAAGGTATTCAGGACGATTATCCCCCGGAATGTGCGCCTCAGTGAGGCGCCCAGCCACGGAAAGCCGGTCATGATGCATGACAGGAGATCCCGCGGCGCTGAAATGTACTACGAACTTGCCAAAGAACTTCTTGACTACTTATAAAAAAGGGGGCGGCTTAATTGGTTCTTAAAAAAGGCCTTGGGCGGGGGTTGGACGCTCTCATCCCGGAGAACATGGGCGCTAACAGCAGCCAGAAGGCTGTCCGGGAAATAAATATTAATCTGATCAGGCCCGGCCCTTCCCAGACCAGGGGAGACTTTAAAAAGGAAACAATTGCTTCCCTGGCTCTCTCTATTAAAGAACACGGGATGCTCCAGCCGGTACTGGTCCGGGAGATACCCGACGGATATGAACTTATCGCCGGGGAAAGAAGGTTCCGGGCATGCCAGGCTGCAGGGCTTAAAAAAATTAACGCTATCGTGAAATATCTTGATGATAACGAAGCGGCGGTGGTTTCACTTATTGAAAATATCCAGCGTCAGGACCTTAACCCGATTGAAGAGGCAAAAGCTTACGACCAGTTGGCGACGAAACACCGTTATACCCAGGAGGAAATATCAAAAAAAGCGGGCAAGAGCAGGCCTTTTATCGCCAATGCGCTCCGTTTGCTGGACCTCCCTGAAGAGATTAAAAAAATGCTGGAAGAAGGCCTGCTAACCCCTGGCCATGCCAGAGCTCTGCTGGCCCTCAGTTCTTCCGCAAGGCAGCTTAAGGCGGCGGAAAAAATTATTACGAACAAGCTGAATGTGCGCCAGACTGAAAATCTGGTTAAGAATATGAACCTTAGCCTGGCAGCCAAAACAGCGCCCGGTAAGGCCAAAAGCGAACAGTTTTTGAATTACAGCGAAAAAGAGAAAAAGCTGCAAAACATGCTGCAGGCAAAAACAAAAATAAAAGCCTCCGTAAACGGGGGCGGGAAAATAGAAATAAACTTTAAAGATACAGACCACTTGGAAAAAATCCTGGAAATGTTTCACGTGAAACATAACCTTTAGCAAATCCTAAGAAAGCCAAATACCACTCTGAAAATTAACTTGCATTGAAGAATGCTTACCTACCTATAAATTAGGACGCCGTTATTCATAAGTGAGCGATTTTGCGAAGTGCCGCTGCAGCGACCCGGCGCAGCTTCGGCTACAGGGCCGCGATGCGAAACCAGCGGCACACTAGTAGTTTCTTAAATAGTAAAGGGTTTATCTCAGTCTATAGTATTTCTTCATCTGCTGCCTGTCTTGCCGCCTTTGCAGCATCGCCTAGCCCTGTCCGAAGCAAGCCGATTGGCGGCGCCGGCACGAAGCATTTAGCGAGCGGTGAATACGGCGGCCTACTCTATTAGATCATCTTTAATCCATGCATATAGGAAACCAGTACCTCCGGCACCTTTACGGCGCCGTCCTCCTGCTGGTAGTTTTCCAGCACCGCCGCCACTGTGCGGCCCACAGCCAGTCCCGAACCGTTTAAGGTATGTACAAACTGCGGTTTTCCCTTTCCCTGACGAAACCTTATGTTTGCCCGCCGCGCCTGGAAATCAACAAAATTGCTGCATGAAGAAATCTCTTTATATTCCCCGTAGGAAGGCAGCCAGACTTCCAGATCATAAGTCTTGGCGGAACTGAAACCAAGGTCGCCGGCGCATAGCGAAACAACCCTGTACGGCAGTTCAAGAAGCTGTAAGATGCGCTCGGCGTCCTGAGTTAGTTTTTCAAGTTCCTCATAGGAGTCTTCAGGCCTGCAGAATTTAACGAGTTCAACTTTATTAAACTGATGCTGGCGGATTAAACCCCGGGTATCCCGCCCGGCGGCGCCCGCTTCAGCGCGAAAGCACGCGCTGTATGCGCAGTGTTTCAGGGGAAGTTTCTCAGCGTCCAGAATTTCGTCGCGGTACAGGTTCGTTACGGGAACTTCCGCCGTCGGAATCAGATAATAGTCTGTTCCCTCAACTTTAAACATATCTTCGGCGAATTTAGGGAGCTGGCCGGTGCCGAACATGCTGCCGCTGTTTACCAGAAAGGGCGGGAAGACCTCCGTATAGCCGTGGTCTCTTGTGTGGATATCAAGAAAAAAATTAAATAAGGACCTTTCCAGAAGGGCTCCGGTCCCCCGGTAAAAAACAAATCTTGCCCCGCTGACTTTTCCCCCTCTTTCAAAATCCAGCATCTCATGAAGCTCGCCAATTTCCCAGTGCGCTTTGACAGGAAAATCAAATGACCGGGGGGCGCCCCATTCGCGGACAACAACATTGTCATCCGAGCTTAAACCCGGGGGAACGCTTTCATGAGGTATATTCGGTATACCCAAAAGGCTGTCCCTGATTTCTTTTTCAAGCCGGCGCGTCTTTTCATCAAGTTCCTTGATCTCGCTGGAAACCTTCTTCATTTCCGAAACGAGCCCGGGGGCATCCTGGCCGAGCTTTTTAAGCCTGGCGATCTCCATGGAAACAATATTGCGCTTTCCCTTCAAGCTTTCGGCAGAGGCAAGGACTTTCCGCCAGTTATTATCCGCCTCCAGAAAGCTTTCCAGGCCTATCCCGGCCCCTCTTTTTTGGAGGGCTTCTTTAACAATCTCAGGGTGGCTGCGGACAAATTTCAAATCAAGCATGCTTTTTTTCAAACCTCCGAGAAGACACTTCTTAAATACCATAGTATTGACAAACTTTACTAATTGTAACACTGCATTTTATATTTGTAAAATATCCCTCGGTTTAAAAAGGCTTTTAAAGGCTGACCATCCTGACATCCAGCACCCCTTCAATAAGAGAAATTTCTTTTAAAGTCTTCTCCGGAACCGGGGCGTCAACCGAAAGCATCATGATTGCAGGCCCGCCTCTGTCTTTGCGGCCTACCTGCATAGACGCTATGTTTATATTATGTTCACCGATCAGGATACCGACAGGCCCGATGATTCTCGGTTTATCGTAATGCGGGACATACAGGAGGTGGCCGCTTGGTATGGTATCCACACGGTAACCGTCAATCATCACGAGATGCGCGTCATCTTTGCCTAAAAGCGTTCCTGCCACACACTTTTCTTCAAGGTCGGTGGACACCTTGAGAGTAATCAGGTTGGCATACCCCATGGCTTCCCCGTTCACGGACTGGAGGACCTTCAGGCCCCTGTTTCTGGCCAAAAGCGGCGCGTTGACAAAGTTCACCGATTCATTAAGAACAGGATCAAGCAAACCCTTTATCACAGCGGTGGTTATGGGGCTCACGTCAACACTGAACAATTCTCCGCTGTAGATAACTTCCAGTTTGTTAATGCGCCCGCGCAGCAGCTGGGCCAGAAAACCGCCCATTTTTTCGGCAAGGCTTAAAAACGGCCCGATTATATTCAGCGTCTGAATACTGATTGAAGGTATATTGACAGCATTTTTGGCCAGCCTGCCGTTTATAACATCAACGATTTCTTTGGACACATCAAGGGCAACATTAATCTGGGCTTCCCGCGTGGATGCCCCCAGATGGGGAGTGGCTATAAAGTTGGGCAATTTAAACAGAGGATTGTCCGTACACGGTTCAACTTCAAAAACATCCAGCGCTGCGCCTGCCACCTTGCCTGAAATCATGGCTCTGTGCAAAGCGTCCTCATCGATCACGCCGCCGCGGGCGCAGTTAACTATTCTCACACCATCTTTCATTAAAGAGAATGCCTGATCGTTGATCAAATAGCAGGTATCTTTGGTTTTTGGAGCGTGAACGGTTATAAAGTCAGCTTTTTTGAAAAGTTCTTCAATAGACAGAAGTTCTACCGACAGATCACCGGCCTTTTCCGCGCTCATATAAGGATCACAGGCGATAACTTCCATTTCCAGCGCCTGCGCCCTTTTGGCCACTGCCATGCCTATTCTGCCCAGGCCGATAATCCCGAGGACTTTTCCCCTCAACTCAATGCCGGTAAACGACTTTTTATCCCAGATGCCCTCTCTCATCTTGGCAGCCGCCTGCGGGATGTTTCTCGCCAGGGCAAGCATCATGGCAATGGTATGCTCGGTAGCGGCAATTGTATTCCCGTCCGGGGCATTTACCACGAGTATGCCCCTGCGCGTGGCCGCCTCAACATCTATATTATCTACGCCTACCCCGGCGCGTCCGACTACCTTTAACCTGTTTCCCGCCTTTAAGACACTTTCAGTAACCCTGGTAGCGCTCCTGACAATCAGAGCGTCAAAGCCGCCGATTGTAGAAACCAGCGCCGCTTCATCCATAGGCTTCCCAAGAACAACCTCTATATTTTCTTCCTTGCGCAGGGGAGTAAGCCCTTCTTCGGCAACGTTATCCATCACTAAAACTTTCAAGAGACCTCTTCCTCCCCCAGGAAAATCTTTTCCGCGGCCCGCAGGCCTGCGCCGGGTTCCACCTGGCAGCCGATCTGCAAAAGGGCCATTTCAAGTCCTCCTAAAGCTATTATAATGTCCATTTTGTCAGCATAACCCATATGAGCTATCCTGAAGATTTTCCCTTTCAAATCACCCTGCCCGCCAGCGAAAATAATTCCATATTGTTTGCGCAATATCTTGCGCAGGCTATCCGCGTCACAACCTTCCGGAGCAAAAGCAGCCGTAACAGTGGGTGACGCGCAGCGATCTCCGGCAAGAAGCTTCAGACCAAGCGCTTTCAAAGCCGCACGGGCAGCCCTGGCCAGAAGCAGGTGGCGCTTGTAGACGTTTTTCATGCCTTCTTCAAGCATCATGTCAAGAGCGGCGTTTAAACCGAAAATAAGCGATACATTAGGCGTGTAGGGCGTATTCCACTTGGCTATAGATTTCTTCGCCGCCGGCAGGCTGAAGTAAAAACGCGGGGAGGAGTTTTGATCGATGATTTTCCAGGCTTTATCGCTCACGCTGATCATGGACAGCCCGGGCGGAAGCATGAATGCTTTCTGTGAAGCGGTGATTACAATATCCACCTTCCACTCGTCAGTTTTTAGCTCAATTCCGCCCATACCGCTGACACCATCCACCATTAAAAGAGCATCCGTGCCGGATACCAAAGCGCTTATACCGGCAATATCGTTTATAACTCCCGTGGAGGTTTCATTTTGAGTGGCCAGTACGGCCTTGTAGCTGCGGCTGCGCAGCTTTTCTTCAAGCACATGCAGATCTACTTCTTGCCCCCACTCGAAATTAACCTCGCCAACATCAGCGCCGTAAGCTTTTGCTATATTGGCGAACCTTTCACCGAAATTTCCGGTGATCAGCGCTAAAACCCTGTCCCCGGGGTTTATTACATTGGCGACGGCTGTTTCCATTGCGCCCGTTCCAGAGTTTGTAAGCACAAAAAGATCGTTTTTCGTCTGAAAAACTTCCTTTACTTTTCCCACGACAATGCTGTAGAAATTTGCAAAATCGTCACTGCGGTGCCCTATAACAGGCATTGACATAGCCGCTGTCACTTCCGGCGGAATTGGTGTCGGACCCGGGATCATTAAGTATTGCTTGCCCTTCATTTTCGCCTCTCCCTTCTAATTCGAACGCTCCCGTTAAAAATTTAAAACCTCTTGTCCCTGTATAAACAAGGGACGAGAGGTTCTCCCGCGGTGCCACCCTGGTTGGCAGGATATTTTCATATAGCTGCCCGCTCCATGAATTTTTAACGGAATAACCGTATCTGCCTAATAAAGACTGCTCTTTTTCAGCAGATACCCTTCGGGGCGCCTCTTCGCGAACTTCCCTGCTGATTTACACCTGCCATCAGCTCTCTTGAAGGAATTAAAGCCCGTTACTTTTCCCCTTCATCGGGTCTTTATTTTTTTGAATAATATACTACAATAATTTAGCTTGCGCAAGAAGTTTTTAAGAAGCTTTTAAAAGCTCCAAAAAGTATTTATGAAGGCGCTGGTCAGCCGTAAGTTCAGGATGAAATGTCGCAGCCAGCATTTTATTTTGCCTGACCATGACAATCTTACTGTTGTATCTTGCCAGTACTTCCACGTCCTGGCCGGCGCCCGTTATCTGGGGCGCCCGTATAAAAACAGCCCTGAAAGGCTCCTCTCCCAGGACCGGTATCGGCAAGTCTTCTTCAAAACTATCCACCTGGCGCCCGAAGGCGTTTCTTCTTACTTTCAGGTCCATTAACCCCAGACTTGGCAAAGTTGAATCCTCTATCTCTTTCGCCAATAGAATGGTTCCTGCGCAGGTGCCTAAAACCGGAAGGCCTTTCTCAACAAGTAAGCCTATCCTGTCAAAAAGCTCGTAATCGGCCAGAAGTATACTGATTGTTGTACTTTCACCCCCGGGAATGATCAGCGCGTCAATATTATGCAAATCTGCCGGCTTGCGCACCTGAGCTGAACTGACGCCAAGTCCCGCTAACATTATCTGATGTTCCCGAAAAGCGCCCTGTAAAGCCAAAACGCCTACTACCAATGCTCTACCAACCCCGATCCTGCATCCTTTGTTCAGGAAGAATAGTCGCTATCTCAAGCCCCGGCATCGCTGTGCCCAGGTTTTTCGAAACTTCCGCAAGAACTGAAGGATCGTTGTAATGAGTAGTTGCCGCAACAATTGCGCGGGCTCTTGCAGGGGCATTTTCCGACTTGAATATTCCGGAGCCGACGAAAATGCCGTCGCAGCCTAACTGCATCATCATCGCGGCGTCTGCCGGCGTGGCTATTCCACCCGCGGCAAAATTTACCACAGGAAGTTTTCCCTCACGGGCGACTTTGAGCACGAGGTCGTAAGGCGCGCGCATTTCCTTGGCAGCCGCCATAATTTCCTCTTCAGGCAAATTGACAAGCCGCCTGATCTCACCGGCGACCATGCGCATATGGCGTACGGCTTCAACGACGTTGCCGGTTCCGGGCTCACCCTTTGTCCGGATCATGGCCGCTCCTTCACCGATGCGCCTGAGAGCCTCTCCGAGGTTGCGAGCTCCGCAGACAAAAGGCACATTAAAAGTATGTTTGTTGATATGATGCTGCTCGTCGGCCGGTGTCAAGACCTCGCTTTCGTCTATATAATCCACGCCAAGTTCCTGTAAAATCTGCGCTTCAACAAAATGGCCTATCCGGGCTTTCGCCATTACGGGGATTGTTACGGCCTCCATAATTTTTATAATAACAGTAGGGTCGGCCATCCGCGCCACACCACCGGCGGCCCGTATATCCGCCGGAACCCTTTCTAAAGCCATCACCGCGCAGGCGCCTGCCTCCTCCGCTATTTTGGCCTGTTCCGGTGTTGTAACAT
Organism: Desulfotomaculum sp.; assembly: GCA_003485325.1. GTDB lineage: Bacteria > Bacillota > Desulfotomaculia > Desulfotomaculales > Nap2-2B > 46-80. The sequence goes on along the minus strand of DMZI01000032.1, from coordinate 93,013 downwards.
CCATAATAACTCCGCCCTTGAGCATTTCCGCAAGGCCGGTTTTTACTGTCCAGGTTCCCTTCTCCGCCATGTCTTACTCCTCCAGTAATTGTTAAAAATTATACTAATCTATTCCTCTTCCTCTGAACTAATCCTGGCTACTCCTACAACAAGATCATCTTTATCCAATCTCATGATCAAAATACCCCGGGTAGAACGCCCCATAACCGAAATTTCGCTTGTTTTCATCCTGATTATGATTCCTTCTTTGGAAATCAGCAAAAGTTCTTCGTCTTCTTTGACAACTTTAAGGGCGACTACACAACCGGTTTTGGGGCTTGTCTTAATGTTGATTACTCCATGCCCGCCTCTTTTTTGCAGGCGGTAGTATTCAACCGGCGTGCGCTTGCCGTACCCATTTGCGGTTACAGCCAGCACATGATCATGGGGGGTAATTACGCCCATCCCGACAACGAGATCACCGGCCTCCAAAGATATCCCCCTGACGCCGCGTGAGGTTCTGCCGTGAGGCGGGACTTGTTCTTCGTCAAACTTTATCGCCAAACCGTTTTTTGTGCCGATAATTACTTCGCTGTTCCCGCCGGTAAGCATTACATCAACCAGATCGTCGTCGTCATCCAAGGTAACTGCAATTACCCCGCCTTTTCGGTTGCTGTCAAACGCATCCAGGCAGGTTTTCTTTACAACCCCCTTGCTGGTAACCATAAACAAATATAAGTCAGGGCTTATTTCCCGCACAGGAATTATAGCGGTTATTTTTTCACCGTCATCCAGGGACAGCAGGTTTACCAGCGGGAGTCCCTTGGCCTGCCTGACGGCTTCCGGTATTTCATAGACTTTAAGGCGGTATGCCTTGCCTTTGCTCGTAAAAAACATTAAATAATGATGTGTGTTGGAAATGAAAAGATGCTGTACAAAATCCTCTTCCTTTGTACCCATCCCTAAAACACCGCGGCCGCCTCTTCTCTGCCTGCGGTAAGTATCCAGGGGAATCCTCTTGACGTAGCCCTGATTGCTTACCGTAATTACAACTTCTTCTTCGGCAATCAAATCTTCGTCAACCAGGGTTGCCTCTTCTGTTAATATCTGCGTCCTTCTTAAGTCGCCAAATTTTTCTTTGATATCCGTAAGTTCATCTTTGATAATTTGATATACTTTTGCATCATCAGCAAGAATACCGCGCAGAGTTGAAATTTTTTCCCTCAACTCTTCATATTCACGGTCAAGTTTTTCCCTTTCCAACCCGGTCAGGCGCTGCAGGCGCATGTCCAAAATGGCGTCAGCCTGTTTCTGGGTAAGATCAAAGCGCTCACAAAGAGCCCTTCTGGCGATTTCTACTGTTCTGGAAGAACGGATTGTTTCAATCACAAGATCAATGTGGTCAAGGGCGATTATTAGACCCTCGACAATATGGATTCTTTCTTCCGCCTTGTTCAGGTCAAATTTGGTTCTTCTCGTAATAACTTCTTTTTGATGCTTCAGGTAGTGGGACAGGATCTCGCGCAAATTAAGAACCTGCGGTTTTCCTTCAACAAGCGCAAGCATAATAACCCCGAAACTTTCCTGAAGCTGGGTATGTTTATAAAGATAATTAAGGATTACCTGGGGATCGACGCCGCGTCTTAACTCAATAACTACACGGAGTCCCTTGCGATCCGATTCGTCTCTTAGATCGGTTATCCCGTCGATCTTTTTTTCTTTGACCAGCTCGGCAATCTTTTCAACAAGTCTTGCTTTGTTAACTAAAAAGGGTATCTCATTGACGATAATAGCCGTCTTTCCGCTGCCGATTTTTTCGATCCCTGTCTTTGCCCTCATCTTGATTGAACCCCGGCCGCTGCTGTATGCTTCCCTTATTCCCTGGCGGCCCATAATAAACCCTCCGGTAGGAAAATCGGGCCCTTTTACTTTGTCCATAATTTGTTCAACAGTCGTCTCCGGATCATCAATCAGCATTACGATGCCGTCAATAACTTCGCCTAAATTATGGGGCGGGATGTTTGTCGCCATGCCGACAGCGATTCCCGACGAGCCGTTGATCAGAAGGTTTGGAATACGGGAGGGCAGGATAACAGGTTCTTCAACAGTTCCGTCATAGTTGGGTATAAAATCAACTGTTTCCTTGTCAATATCTGTAAGCATGGTCGCGGCAATCTTTGCCATACGGGCTTCAGTGTAACGCATTGCTGCAGGAGCGTCGCCGTCCAGTGAACCGAAATTGCCATGCCCGTCAATTAAAGGGTAGCGGCAGGCAAAATTTTGAGCAAGCCGGACCATGGCGTCATAAACCGCCACGTCGCCGTGCGGATGAAATTTCTGAAGGACAAAACCAACGACATTGGCGCTTTTGCGGTGAGATTTGTCGGGTGTCATGCCAAGCTCGTACATACCGTAAATTATTCTTCTGTGTACGGGTTTCAGGCCGTCGCGGACATCCGGCAGAGCGCGTCCTATAATAACGCTCATCGCATAATCCAGATAGGAGTGTTTCATTTCTTCATTTATGTCAATATCTCTTAACTTACCAATAGTGTCCAATTTTTCGCTTCCCTTAAATAAATTCTATACGTCCAGGTTGCGCACGTTGAGAGCGTTTTCCTGAATAAAATCTCGCCGCGGCTCAACCTGGTCCCCCATCAGCATTGAAAAAACTGTGTCCGCTTCAATCGCATCCTCCAGGTTTACCTTCAGCATAGTCCTTTTTTCGGGGTTCATTGTAGTATCCCAGAGCTGCTCCGGGTTCATCTCACCAAGGCCCTTGTAGCGTTTTATGGTGATGCCGTTTTTTCCGATTGTTTTCAGCAGTTGTTCCAGTTCGGCGTCGTTATAAACATAGTGATGCGACTTGCCCCTGGAAACCTGAAACAGGGGCGGCTGTGCTATATAAACGTAGCCGTGTTCGATTAACTGCCGCATATACCTATAAAAGAAAGTCAGCAGCAGCGTCCTTATATGAGCGCCGTCAGTATCAGCGTCGCTCATTATAACAATCCTGTGGTAGCGCGCTTTGGCAATGTCGAAATCTTCGCTTATTCCTGTGCCTAAGGCTGTAATCATAGCCCGGATTTCTTGATTGGCCAGAATTTTATCCATCCTTGCTTTTTCCACGTTAAGAATTTTACCCCTTAAAGGAAGTATAGCCTGAAAACGGCGGTCGCGGCCCTGTTTGGCGGAACCTCCCGCCGAATCGCCTTCGACAAGGTAAATCTCGGACTCAGCCGGATTCCGCTCGGAGCAGTCCGCAAGTTTGCCGGGCAGGGTGGAACTTTCCAGCGCAGTTTTTCTTCTGGTGAGTTCCCTGGCTTTCCTTGCCGCCTCACGCGCTCTGGATGCAGTAACTACCTTTTCAATCAATTTCCTGGAAACTGCGGGGTTTTCCTCTAAAAATACGGTTATCCCGTCCGCCACAACAGAATCAACAACACTCCTGACAATAGTGTTCCCAAGTTTGGTTTTAGTCTGTCCCTCAAATTGCGGTTCAGGAACCTTTATACTGATGACTGTTGTCAGCCCCTCGCGGATATCTTCTCCGGAAAGCGCAGACATGCCGTTTTTTAATAAATTATATTTTCGCCCGTAATCGTTGACCGCCCTGGTCAGGGCGCTTTTAAAACCGGCCTCGTGCGTGCCGCCGTCAACTGTATGAATGTTATTGGCGTATGAAAACATGCTTTCCACATAACCGTCCGAGTACTGCAAGGCAATCTCAACCTGAATATCTTCCTTTTCCTTGCTGAAGTAGATGGGGTTATGCAGTACGCCTTTATTTTTATTTAAATACCTTACAAAGTCCTTTATACCGCCTTCATACTGAAAGCTGAACTCCTGACCTACCCGTTCGTCCTTTAATAAAATCTTCAATCCCTTGTTCAAAAAGGAAAGTTCCCTTAACCTTTGAATAACAGTTTCCTGACTAAATTCGGTTTCCTCGAAAATTTCAGGATCAGGTTTGAAAGTAATTTTTGTACCGGTACAATTTGAACCTACCGGCCCGCGTTTCTCTAAAGGAGTAACCGCTGTCCCGCGGCGGTATTTTTGGAAGTAAACAAAGTTATCCCTGTTTACTTCCACCTCAAGCCATTCGGAAAGGGAGTTAACTACAGATACTCCTACACCATGCAATCCACCGGAAACCGTATAACCTTTTCCGCCAAACTTTCCACCGGCGTGAAGCATGGTCAGAACCGTCTCCACCGCCGGCAAACCTGTTTTCGGATGTATACCGACGGGAATACCCCGCCCGTCGTCTATTATTGTAACGCTTTCATCTTTATTAAGGACAACTTCAATACAACTGCAAAAGCCTGCCACGGCCTCATCTATGCTGTTATCCACTACCTCGAAAATAAGGTGATGAAGGCCCCTTGCGCCGGTACTGCCAATATACATTCCCGGCCTGAGCCTTACGGCCTCCATTCCTTCCAAAACCTGAATTTCACCGACATCGTAATCGCCGTTGCTTTCTTTAAAATCCAATACAAAACCTTCCTTTGCTTACTGTTTCTTTGGAAAAACACTTTCCAGAATATTTTCCGACCTTTTCTTTAAGGTTGCGCTTGAAACGGGGGAAACAAAAACACCCCGGTCTGTAATTATAAATGATCTCCCCGATCCCTCCTCAGTAAGATCATGGACAAAATTCTCCTCTTTTACAACTGCGAGGTAGTCTTTAACTACAGATGATCTTTCTAAATTACTGTTCAGGATCATAATTATACATCTTCCGGGGATAGCCACATCCCCGCCTAAGTGGATAAGCATCTAAAATTCGCCACCTCACTTATAAATTTTTTTCCTCCCGCGGACGGGCCGGCAGCAGCAAGGAAAGGAAGTTATCCCTTTCCGAGGGGCGAATTACGGCCGCACTTAAAGAACCCGTAAAATCTATTGAAAAATCATCCGTCGGAATAACATGCAGACAGTCCATCAGGTAGCGTGCGTTAAAAAATACTTCCAACGGTTCCCCCTGGTAGCTTGCATTGATTTTTTCCCTAATCCATCCGGCAGAGGTATTTAAAAATAAGATGCACTGTTGTTTGCTAAGGGAAAAGTGAATCACCGGAACTTCTTCTTGAGGCAGAAGCGCGGCCCTTCTTACCGCATCATATGTTTCCCTTACGCCTGCCTGCAGCTGTGAAACATATTTTGTCGGTATGATTTGATTATAAAGGGGAAACTGCCCTGCGATCAGCCTTGAGGACAGGATTGTGTCCTCTGTGGAAAAAAAGATGTGATTTTGGCCTATTTCGATAGCCATATTTTCTTCATCGCTTTGTAAGATCCTGTTTAACTCATTCAATGCGCTCCCGGGGACAATAACATTTAAAGCCGGCGCAGGCGCTTCCAGGGAAGTTTCCGTTAAAGCAAGGCGATGAGTGTCTGTAGCCACAAGACGGAGTTTTTGGTTTGAAATCTCAAAAAGCACACCTGTGAATAAAGGTCGTGTTCGATCTGTGGAAACAGCAAAAATACTTTGACGGATCATTTCTTTAAAGATTTTTTTCGGCGCCTGGAGGGAATGTTCTCCGCTGGGAGCCGGTATGTCAGGAAACTGCTCCGGCGGAAGACAGTAAATATTGATTTCTGATTCACCATACAATATTCTTGCGCAGTTTTTCTCAGGCAAAGTTTCGATACCGATCACATCGTCAGTAAGGTGGCGTATTATATCAGATATCTGGCGGGCCGGAAGGCAAATCAGATCACTTTCCACAACATTGACAGGTATGCTGCATTGTGTTGTAATGTCCAGGTCAGTCAGAGTAGCTGTAAGAATGCCTTCTTCCGCCTTGATCAGCATACCGCCCAGTATCGGCATGGTTATCTTGGCGGGGCTTGTTCTATAGACTGTTTGTATTGCATGAAGGAGGTCTGATCTGTTTATGGTTATTTTCATTCGGGATATCCTTTCTGGCCTTGTTTATATTAAGTATTAAGTATTAATACTAGTAATAGAGCGTGTGATTATGTGGAAACTTCAAAATATGCCAAACTTGACGGGGATTTTAAGAAAAAATTGCTGTGCAAAAGTATTTTTTACCGGGTTGATTTATTGCTGCCGGATAATTTCTTCAAGTTCTTTAATGAGTAGTTGTAATACCCTGTCATTTTGTATCAAACCGTTTATTTTTTCACAGGCGTGCATAACAGTAGTATGGTCGCGTCCGCCGAACTCTTCGCCTATTTGCGGCAGGGAGCAATCGGTAAGCTGCCTGCATAAATACATTGCGACGTGACGCGGAAAAGTCCTGTCCTTGCTTCTTTTTTTAGTTTTTAATTCGTCCGGCGACAGATTGTAATATGATGCCACTGCCTTTTGAATTGCCATGATTGTGATTGGTTTTATTTTTTGTGGTGAAAGATAGTCCTTTAAAACTTCAATAGTTAATTCTTCCGTTATTTTACATTTATGCAGGGAGGAAAATGCGATCAGTTTTATTAAAGCGCCTTCCAGTTCGCGTATATTTGATTCGATTTTACTTGCAATATGAGCAAGTATATCGTTTGAGATTTCCAGTTTTTCAATTTGAGATTTCTTTTGCAGGATAGCAATCCGGGTTTCCAGATCCGGCGCCTGGATATCTGCAATCAGTCCCCATTCGAACCTGGAGCGAAGCCTGTCTTCCAGTGTTGGGATTTCTTTGGGAAGGCGGTCGCAGGATATAATAATCTGTTTATTAGCTTCATATAAGGTGTTGAAAGTGTGGAAAAACTCTTCCTGTGTTCTTTCTTTTTTTTCTAAAAACTGTATGTCATCAACCAAAAGAATATCTATGTTCCTGTAATTGGACCTGAATTTACTCATCTCATTTTCCTGGATGGAGGTAATCAGCTCATTTGTAAATCTTTCTGTTGTAACGTAAGTGATTTTTAAATTTCTTTTACTTTTAATAATATAATGGCCGATTGCGTGCATGAGATGCGTTTTACCAAGGCCAACCCCGCCGTAAATAAAAAGAGGATTATAAGCTCCGGCGGGCGACTCGGCTACCGCAAGCGAAGCTGCGTGAGCAAACCGGTTGCTGTTGCCGACAACGAAAGTGTCGAAGGTATAGCGGTTGCGCAGGTGGGCTTTTTCCGTACCCAGGGAATATTTGGAGTCCTTTATTTTATCCAGCAGGGAATCAGGTATTTCCCCTACGGTTATAAATTTAAGTTTAATATCATCTTCGAGTATATCTTTCAGGATTTCTTTTATTGTAGATGAGTAATGAGTTGTAAGCCATTCCTTGGAAAAGTGATCGGGAACTTCTATAAATAACTCATGATCATATATACCTATTGGTTGGGCTGACTGCAGCCAGGTTTCGAAAGAATGCCTGCTCAAGCGGGACTCGAGTTTCTCAAGAATGTCATTCCAGGTTTCCTGAACATGGTTCATTGATTGTCCTCCATGGTAAAAAAAGACCCAAAGATCAAGGGTTAAAAGGAAAACTTAGCTTTATTTTTTACTTGTCCGAACAGGATTTTAACAGGCTAGCCGATAGCCTTCTTATATAATTATAATAGCAAATTTTTAAGAAAGTAGCAACTGATGAGAAGTCAATTAAACCTAATCTGTGCTTAGTTTTTTTCTTGCCAAGGTTTTCTTGACTTGGGGCAAGTTATTACTATATAATTATCCTGTTTACGATCAAGTGACCGGGGGAACCTGTGTCGCGGTGTTTTTTATAAAGCTTTTAAAGAATTTATTGCAATTTGGAAGTCATAAGGGAGTGTAAAAGGGTGAAGAGAACATTTCAGCCGAAAAAAAGGAAACACAAAAAGATACATGGTTTTTTAAAACGTATGTCGGATCGTTCAGGACGAAAGATTATTTTAAGAAGACGCCATAAAGGGAGAAAAAAATTATCCGCCTAGGGCAAAGATCAGGTTAAACCGGTATGAGCAGTTGTTTTAGAATAATTAAAAAGAACAGGGAATTTCGCTGGGTATTCCGGGTTGGGAGATCAGTTTCTAATTCTTCTCTTGTTCTTTATATACGCAGAAATAAGGACAGCTCTGAAAAAAGGTTCGGTTTTTCTGTGGGGAAAAAAGTTGGCAAAGCTGTTGTTCGTAATAGGGTAAAAAGATTGCTTAAAGAAATTTGCAGGGTAAATAAAGAGGTTTTTCCTTGCGGCAATGATTATGTAATTATTGCGAGGAAAAGCGCGGCTTTAGAAAATTACCACACACTTTTGGATAAGCTTTTCCTGCTCCTTAAAAAAAATCAGGGCGGCAGGGCTGCCGGAAAAGCTTCGCTCGGAAAAACTTCGCTCGGAAAAACATAGAACGAGGTCTTAATGAGTAAGATTATCATTATTTTAATAAAGTTTTATCAAAAGTGTATTTCACCTTTCTTACCGCCTTCCTGCAGGTTTTACCCCACTTGTTCCGAATATGCCTGCCAGGCCGTTTCTAAATACGGGCTGGCTGTTGGCTTATGGAAAACGGCCAAAAGATTGCTGCGCTGTCATCCCTTTTGTACAGGTGGTTATGACCCGGTCTAAAGATTTAAACCCCCTTGCGAATAATCTGGAGGTGATTTATTGTTTCAGTCACTAGTCGATGGAATGTCGTATCTGATGAATTTGCTCTATTCCTTTACAGTCATGATTCACCTGCCGAATTACGGGTTGGCGATTATACTGCTGACAGTGTTGATTAAAATTGCGCTTTATCCATTGTCCGCCAAGCAGATGCGCTCGATGGTTATTATGCAGCAGCTGGCGCCCAAGGTGAAGGAGATTCAACAAAAGTATAAAGAAAAAGACCCGCAGAAAATGCAGAAGAAGGTAATGGAATTATACCAGCAGCACAATGTAAACCCCATGTCCGGCTGCCTTCCCCTGATTGTCCAGCTGCCTATTCTGATAGCGCTGTACCGAGCCCTTTTATTTTTCAAATATCCCGAAAATACAATTCCAAGTTTCTTATGGATAAGCAATTTAAGTCATGTCTATAAGTTTAGTGAAATTAACGGTCTTTTTTCGGCTTTTGTTGTATTAAGTTTGCCTATATTAGCCGGTGTGACAACATACCTACAGTCCAAGATGACCATGACAACAAATGATCCCACACAGAGAATGATGTTATATACCATGCCGGTTTTTATAGCATATATTTGCATGACTGTTCCTGCCGGTTTATCTTTGTACTGGGTTGTTTTTAATGTTATGGGTATTATTCAGCAATACTTCATCAATAAGCAGATTGCAGGAATAAAGGAGGCTACAGCGGAAAGTGGAGGAAGTGGAAAAGTCAGGTAAGACAGTCAGTGAAGCGGTAGAACAGGCTTTAGCTGATTTAGGCATAGGAGTTGAGCAGGCGCAGGTGGATGTGTTGGAGGAACCGTCACGGGGGCTGTTTGGGATTTTAGGAAACCGTATGGCCAAAGTCCGTGTACGCGTCAAGGAAACTCCTTCACAGCGGGCCAGGAGCTTACTGGAGAAAATCTTTAAGGCAATGGATTTTTCTGCAGATATGGATATCCAGGAAAGTGAAGGGGTCTTGTCGATAGATATCCAGGGAGAGGGCTTGGGCGTGCTTATTGGGAAGCGCGGGGAAACGCTTGACGCTCTTCAGTATCTGGTCAGTCTTAGTGTTAATAGGAAGCAGGAGGAAAGATGCAAGGTTTTGCTTGATGTTGGCGGGTACCGGCTGCGCAGGGAGCAGACACTTGAGGATCTCGCTTTGAGATTGGCTCAAAAGGCCAGGAAAAAAGGCAGAAATGTTATTCTTGAACCGATGAGCTCTCATGAGAGGAGAATTATTCACACAACCCTGCAGGGTTTGGAAGACGTTTATACATACAGTGAGGGTGAGGAACCTTACCGGAAAATAATAATTTCTCCTAAAAGACACGCCCGGGCCTGAGTATATTTTACAACTTTTATGGACTTTTGGAAGCGGTGGTGGTTTTGTTATCTGATACGATTGCGGCGATTTCAACACCTCTTGGAGAAGGCGGCATCGGTATTGTCAGGTTAAGCGGACCTCGTGCTTTTGATATTGCCAGAAGAGTCTTCATACCCGCCGGGGGAAAAGAATGGTGGAAAGGGAACCCCGGTTACAGGCTTTTTTATGGCTATGTATCAGAACCAAAGAGCGGCGAGATAATTGATGAGGTTCTGATGGGTGTTATGGCCGCCCCAAAAAGCTACACCAAAGAGGATGTTGTTGAATTTAACTGCCACGGCGGGTTTATTCCCCTGCGCAAAACGCTGGAAACTGCGCTTGCCCAGGGAGCCCGTTTAGCGGAGCCGGGCGAATTTTCACGCCGGGCTTTTTTAAACGGCCGGCTGGACCTGATCCAGGCGGAAGCAATCATAGATATAATCAGGGCAAAAACAGATGCGGGCCTGAAGCTGGCTGTTTCCCAGCTAAAGGGCGATTTTTCCTGTAAAATAGGCTCAATACAAAAAGAGCTTACCGCTTTATTGGCTGAAGTGGAGGCATGCATAGATTTTCCGGAAGATTATATACCGGAAGACAGAGCTAAGACAAGGGGAAAATTGGTTAAAATCCTTGACCAGGTAGGTTTTTTAATCAGCTCGGCTGAAAAGGGTAAGATTTACCGTGAGGGTATCCTCGCGGTAATTGCCGGCAGGCCCAACGTGGGTAAATCGTCTTTATTAAACGCCCTGCTCAAGGAAAAAAGGGCAATTGTGACCGAAATTCCCGGCACAACCAGGGATATTATCGAAGAAGCCGTGAATATAAAAGGAATACCTATAAAACTGGCCGATACGGCCGGTTTGCGCCCGACCGATGATCCCATTGAAAGTATCGGCGTGCAGAGGTCCCGGGATGCGCTTGAATTATCCGACCTTGTCCTGTTTGTTATTGACGCTGTACAGGGCTTTACAAAAGAAGACGAGGAGCTTTTGGAAGGCATTCAGGATAAAAAGAAGATCCTTTTATTAAATAAAATAGATCTTACAGGCGCCGGCAGGGGACCGGCAGCCGGCTGTCCTGCAGGGGAAAGCCCGGTCCTTGAAATATCCGCGAAAACCGGCGCCGGGCTTGAAGAACTTTCGGATACCATAGAGAGGATGGTTTTTGAAGGTAAAATTGAACCCGGGGGCAATTATCTGGTCAGCAACGTACGGCACAGGGATATACTGCGCCGGTGCGAGTATCATTTAAAAGAGGCTTTGCAGGCTGTCGAGGAAGGCTTGCCGGAGGACCTTCAGGCTGTCGATCTGCGTGCGGCATGGGTTACGCTGGGCGAAATAACGGGCTCAACGGCCACTGAAGAAATTATTGATTCAATTTTTGCAAACTTTTGTATTGGCAAGTGAGGGAAGCAAGATGGAGTATCAGGCCGGTACATATGATGTGATTGTAATCGGAGCGGGACATTCGGGCTGCGAGGCTGCGCTGGCTTCAGCCAGAATGGGTTGCCGTACTTTGATTTTGACTTTAAACCTGGATAATATTGCCATGATGCCCTGTAACCCTTCCGTGGGGGGGCCTGCAAAAGCGCAGCTGGTCAGGGAAGTGGACGCCCTTGGCGGGGAAATGGGCTTAAATACCGACCGTTCCGCTATTCAGGTCCGGATGTTAAACACGGCCAAAGGGCCGGCGATGCGTGCGCTTCGGGCACAGGCGGATAAAAAATTGTACCAGAAAAACATGCGGCGTGTTTTGGAAAACCAGCCCGGACTTGATCTAAAGCAGGTTCTGGTTGAAAAACTGGTTGTCTCCGGCAATACTGTACAGGGTATAATTAGCAATACGGGGGCAAAATATATGGCTCCCGCGGTTATTCTTACAACCGGGACGTACCTGAAAGGACGTATTATAATCGGTGATCTTGCTTTTTCGGGAGGCCCCCAGGGCCAGTTTCCCTCGGTAGGTTTTGCCGGATACCTGAGGGGACTTGGCTTGGAACTCGGCCGCTTTAAGACAGGCACACCGGCCAGGGTTGACAAGCGAAGCATAGATTTTTCTAAAATGATCATTCAGCCAGGCGATCAGAAAAACCACAAGTTTTCTTTTCTTTCCGGCCGGGTTGACCGTGAACAGGTTCCCTGCTGGCTGACTTATACAAATGAAACCACTCACCGGATAATCAGGGATAACCTCCACAGATCCCCTTTATTCAGCGGGTTTATTGAAGGGATAGGGCCGCGCTACTGCCCGTCAATCGAGGACAAGGTAGTGCGTTTTGCGCACAGGCCCGGACACCAGGTTTTTATCGAACCGGAAGGTCTGGAGACAAACGAAATGTACGTACAGGGAATGAGCACGAGCCTTCCGGAAGATGTACAGCTGGAAATGCTTCGTACTTTGAAAGGCCTGGAAAACGTCCAGGTAATCAGGCCCGGTTATGCGATCGAATATGATTACCTGCTGCCTACCCAGTTAAAACATTCCCTCGAGTGCAAGGAAATCCGGGGATTGTTCAGCGCCGGGCAGATCAACGGCACGTCCGGATACGAAGAGGCAGCCGCACAGGGAATTATCGCCGGAATAAACGCCGCCTGCTATGTTCAGCAGAAGGAACCCTTCATTTTGGGCCGCGCCGAAGCGTATATAGGTGTAATGATTGACGATCTGATCACTAAAGGAGCGGGTGAACCATACCGGCTGTTGACTTCCCGCGCAGAGCACAGGCTGCTGCTGCGTCAGGATAATGCAGATTTGAGGCTGACCGAAGCAGGTTATAAAGTTGGCCTTGTTTCTCCTGGGCGATACAAAGCTTTCTGTAAAAAGAAAAAATTAATAGAAGCTGATTTGGAAAGGGTAAACAAAACTTATATTCCCGTTACCGAGGAAGTACAAACAGTCTTGGATCAGTCCGGCAGCGCGCCGCTGAGCCAGTCCGCCAGCCTTGCCTCTTTACTGAGACGTCCCGAGTTGAGGTATGAGAGACTGTTCAGCCTGCCGGGCGGCAGGCCGGATCTGCCTGAGGAGTTGTTCGACGAGGTAGTTGAAGAAGTGGAGATAGGAGTTAAATATGCCGGATATATAAAAAAAGAAACTGAGCAGGTTAAGAAGTATACAAAATTAGAAGAGCGTTGGATACCTGAAGATATTAATTATGCTTTAGTAGAGGGTCTGGCCAACGAGGCAAAGCAAAGACTGGAAAAGATCCGCCCCCGCTCCCTTGGGCAGGCGAGCCGTATCTCCGGTATAACACCGGCCGATATAGCCATCCTGATGGTTCGCCTTGAGCAAAGAAGGCGGAAAGGGGCCGTCAATGAAAGCACAGCCATCTGATCATCATGGTGAGCTGGAATACTGGTGTTCGAAGGGCGCGGAAGAACTGGGAATCATTTTAAACGGCAAACAAAAGGAACTCTTCAACAATTACTTTAAATTAATTGTTGAGGGGAATAAGAAAATAAATCTGACCAGAATTTTATCTGAAAAGGAAGCCGCTCTGAAGCATTTTGTAGACTCTTTAGCCTGTCTGCTCGTTGTCCCGCTTGAGGGCAGCCCGCAGGTGGCTGATGTCGGAAGCGGCGCAGGCCTCCCGGGAATACCGCTGAAAATTGTAAGACCCGGGATTATTTTAAGCATGATCGAGACCTCCAAAAAAAAGGCGGATTTTTTAAATGATACGGTATCGCGTTTAGGACTTTCCAACACTTTAACAATATACGGCAGGGCTGAAGAAGTAAGCCACAATAAAGAATACCGCGAACAATTTGATTTTGCCTTTTGCAGGGCCGTAGGGCCATTGCCGGTGATCGCCGAATACTGTCTCGGTCTGGTTCGGGTAGGAGGGCGCATGGTTGCCTTAAAAGGCCGTCGGGATGCGGAAGTTGAAGCGCAGGAGTGTGATCAGCTGCTTTCACTTCTTGGAGGATCGTTAAAGGAAATCAGGCAGCTGGTTCTGCCTTATCTCGGGCATGAACGGACACTTATTGTTATTGAAAAGACGCATCCGACGCCGCTTAAATATCCCAGGCGTTCAGGGATGCCGAAAAAGAGACCCATCAAAATAGAAACTGAAAGAGGCGAACATGAGCACGTAGGCAGTTGATCTCCCTAATGCAAGTTGATTTTCAGGATAGTTACAATAAAAATTTTTAAATCGGGTGAATTATTGTTGATAATCGGGCTTCTGACTCTTGAGCTTTTTTTCAGCCAGTCTGAATCTTTAAAAGATAAGCGCAGGCTGCTGAAGAGTATTATTGATCAAATAAAAGCACGTTTTAATGTGTCCGTGGCCGAGGTTGGCGAACAGGACAGGTGGCAGGTTTCCCTGTTGGCCGTGGTTACGGTCAGCAATGACAGCGCTTATGTAAACAGTATTTTATCATCTGTGGAAGGGTTTGTTGAGCGTATGGGGAAAGCCGAGATTTTATCCGTCAAGACTGAACTGCGCTAAATTAAATCCGTTTTTTAAGAATCCTGATTTGTTCTTGTTTTCTCCCGGACTATGTGGTATACTTTTCTTTGCTTCTAGAGGTCTTTTGATCTTTTTTATTATGGTGGATGTAGCTCAGATGGTTAGAGCACCAGATTGTGGCTCTGGGGGTCGTGGGTTCAAATCCCATCTTCCACCCCAAACTGGGGCGTAGCCAAGCGGTAAGGCAGCGGACTTTGGATCCGCTATTTCGTTGGTTCGAATCCAGCCGCCCCAGCCATTTTGTAAAATACCGTTTAAACTTTTGTGAGCCATTAGCTCAGCTGGTAGAGCACCTGACTTTTAATCAGGGTGTCCGGGGTTCGAGTCCCCGATGGCTCACCAAAAATTATTAAAAATATTTTAGAAGCTTTTAACGGAGCCGTAAAAACAGCTCCGTAAATTTTTTTTGTCATTTAATCTCCGGGTAAAGTCTCAAACATACAAGGAACTTAGTAATATTAAACAGTATTGACGGGAAAGGCTGCTTAAGATATCCTAGTACTAGGTATCAGCATTTTAAGGCGATCGTGCAATCGATCCTCAAAACTGAACGACCGGGAGACCAGGCACTCAAGCCTGGTTTTATTTAACTGGCTATTTTGTAAGCAAAGGTGTAGTCGCATAAATGAGCAAAAAACATCTGATTGTTATTTTATCTGTTGTTATTGTGGCGGCGTTCGCTTACTGGGGATATGAAAAACAGAGCAGTTTAAGAAAAACGCCCGAGCTGACCGCCACGGGAACGATAGAAGCAACCCAGGTTAATTTATGCTCAAAACTGGCGGGTACGCTGCAAAGTTTAACAATTAACGAGGGGGATCCGGTTAAAAAAAATCAACTTATTGGCGTGATAAGCAGAAATGATCTGGTCGCTCAAAAAGAGCGGGACTCCCTGGGAGTTTTAAAAGCGCAGGCGCAGTTGGACGATTTGATTTCCGGGGCCAGGGAACAGGAAATAGAAGACGCTAAAATTGGTGTTCAAATTGCCCAAACAAACTATGACCAGGCGAAAAAAGATTTTGAAAGAAGCGAGAGTCTCTATCAGCAAGGCGCTCTTTCCGAGTCGGAAATTGAAAAGGCAAAAACAAATTTAACTCAACTTCAGAACCAGGTTGACCTGGCCAACTCGAAGCTGAAACTGCTTCAGTTGGGTTCCAGGCCGGACGTAATCAAGGCGGCAAGGGTTGAACTTGATAGAAGTGAGGCTGTTTTAAAGTACTCCGAGGCTTTGCTTGAGGATACGAAGATAATCAGTCCGATTGACGGTACGGTACTGACCAAAAATTTTGAGCAGGGGGAGTTTATTCAGGCCGGAGTTCCTGTTGCTGTTATTGCAAATCTTAGTGATATGTGGATTAAGGTATATATGTCTACCGATGACCTACCCAAAATAAAACTAGGCCAGAAAGTGAAATTTACCGTTAATGGGAGCACGGCCGAATATAGCGGCGTCATTGAGGAAATAAGCGATCGGGGAGAATATACGCCAAAAACTATCCAGACTAGACAGGAAAGGACCAACGTTGTTTTTGGCGTTAAGATCAGGATAAACAGTGAGAACGGGGTTTTAAAACCCGGCATGCCGGCTGACGTTGTTTTTACACCGGAAGGTGAGCAGGTTTGATTGAAGTACAGGAGCTGACCAAAAAATTCGGCGGCCTGACCGCAGTTAACAATATAACTTTAAAGGTCAATGAAGGTGAAATATTCGGTCTGATTGGCCCTGACGGGGCCGGCAAGACAACTTTGATCAGGATGCTATGCAATATTGTTACTCCTACAAGCGGAAAAGTGACCTGGAGCAACAAGGAGGCAATATTTGGTTATATGCCCCAGAGATTCAGCCTTTACGGTGACCTGACGGTCATCGAAAATATGTATTTCTTTGCTTCTTTATATAAATTGGATAAAAAAACAATTGCCCGGCGAACGGAAGAAATATTGGAACTGGCGGGCTTGATGGATTTCAAGTCGCGCCTGGCGGATAATCTTTCCGGCGGGATGAAGCAGAAACTAGCCTTGAGCTGTTCCCTGATTACCAAACCGGATATTTTGATTCTTGATGAGCCGACCTATGGAGTTGATCCGGAATTCCGCAAAGAATTTTGGAAAATCCTCTACGATCAGAATAAGGAAGGCATCACAATAATTGTTTCCACCCCGTACATGGATGAGGCGGAACTTTGCACCAGAGTCGCCTTTATGAGTGAAGGGAACTTTTTGATGGTTGACACGCCGGTCAATTTGAAAAGAAATTTCCCTTATAAAATAATTGAGTTGAAATCCAGCGCAAAAGAGCTTGATTTCCTTAATGAGTGTGATGAAATAGTTGATGCGGGGTTTTTCGGCGATAAATACCATATTCTGGTCCGTGATCTCAACCGGGCCAGGGATTTTATTGTGGAAAGGCTGTCGGCGGGAAACATAGAAATACTGCAGCTTGGTGAAGTGTCGCCTACGATCGAGGATGTGTTTGTTTCCCTGACCGAGGAAGGAAAGGGCAAGGGTTGACAGGGTGGAGTATGCCGTAATAACAGACAATCTTACCAAGATGTTCGGATCTTTTACAGCCGTTGATCAGCTGACCTTAAAGATCAGGCAGGGAGAAGTTTTTGGTTTTTTAGGACCCAACGGTTCGGGAAAATCAACCACGATCAGGATGCTGTGCGGAATTTTAGAACCCACTTCCGGCTCGGGTACGGTGCTCGGGTATGATATAGCCAAGCAGTCCGAGAAAATAAAATCGAAGATCGGTTACATGTCTCAAAAATACAGCCTTTACGACGATCTTACCGTTTATGAAAACCTTGAGTTTTACTCGGGGATGTACAGCATTCCCTATTCGGAAAGAAAAAAGAGGATCACGGAGATGATCGGGATGTCACTGCTTGAGGGCAGGGAAAATGAAATGGCCGCGGGTTTAAGCGGCGGTTTCAAACAAAGGCTGGCGCTGGGGTGCGCATTGATCTCCCGTCCCCAAATTTTGTTTTTGGATGAGCCTACGAGCGGCATAAGCCCGACCAGCAGGAGAATGTTTTTTAAAATTATTCAAAGGTTGGCTAACGAAGGTGTGACAGTTATGGTAACCACTCATTTTATGGATGAAGCCGAACGGTGCAATAATATCGCTTTTATTTCCGAGGGGCGCCTGATTGCGAATGATACCCCGGACAACCTGAGAAACAGTGTCATCAAAGGCTGCCTTGTCGAACTGGAATACCCGGATGCCATGTCTAAAATACAGGAGATAGAAAAAATACCGTATGTGAGGGAGTGCACTATCCACGGTTCCCTGCTTCATATCCTGCTGGATTCGGAAAGCTGCCTGGAACCGTTTAATGAGTTAATGAATGCAGAGGCGAAAGAAATAAAACCTTCTTTGGAAGATATTTTTATTTACTTGTCCAAAATGAAGAAAAAAGCGGGGTAGCTCGGATGAGTAGAATGCTGGCTATATTAAAAAAGGAATTTTTGCAGATCAAACGGGACAGGCTGACTCTGGCAATGGTTTTTGCCCTCCCGCTGGTCCAGCTGCTTCTATTCGGCTTTGCCATTCAAACGGAGGTCAAACACATCCCCACGGTTGTTTTTGACCAGTCCTTATCCTATGAAAGCAGGGATTTGTTGGATTCATTCAGCGCTTCCGGTTATTTTGACATAACCTGCCGGGCAAAAGGTTACAGTGACCTGACTAAGATGATCGACAGCAGTGATGCGAAAGTCGGCATAATCTTCCCGCCAGATTTTGCCCAAAACCTGCGTAAGGGACAAACGGCGCAGGTGCAGGTAATTGTAGACGCAACGGACAATATGGTTTCCACATCGGCTGTTGCTGTGGCAAACTCTATAGGACTGTTGAAATCTCAAAAAATAATTATTCAAAAAACAAACCTGAAAAATATGCCGTACGATATCAGGGTACGTCCCTGGTATAATCCTGACGGGATCACGGCCTTTTTCATGGTTCCTGCCATTTTAGGAATTATTGTTACCATGACCATGGTTTTAATGACTTCAATGGGCATAGTTCGCGAACGTGAAAAGGGCACCCTGGAGCAGCTTATCGTCACTCCGGTGAGGTCTTACGAATTGATGCTCGGCAAAATAATCCCCTATATCGCCCTTGGCTACATTCAAATTACCGTAGCTTTACTGGTTGGGGCGCTTGTCTTCAAAGTGCCTGTGCGGGGGAGCCTTTTGGAACTGTACATACTGACTCTGTTTTTTATCACGGCCAGCCTGGGCCTGGGCATATTCATCTCAACAATGGCTAAAACCCAAATGCAGGCCATCCAGATGTCATTTTTTGTGATCCTGCCAAGCATACTGTTATCCGGGTTTTTATTCCCCAGGGAAGCAATGCCGCTGGTTATCCAGTATATCGGTGATTTAATTCCCCTGACGTTTTACCTGACAATAATCCGGGGAATAGCGCTAAAAGGCATCGGCGTTGAGTACCTGTATCCTCAAGTAATTGCGCTGCTGATCTTTTCAGTAGCGCTTGTAACTTTAAGCACCCTGAGGTTTAAGAAGAAGATTGTGTAAAATTGCTCAAACAGCACCCTTTAGAGGAAGCAGGTCTTATTATGCCGCCGTATTCACCGTTCGCTTAAAAGCGGCGTGCCGGCAGCGCCAAAACATGGAAATATTTTTACTGGATGCGTTTCCGGCCGGTTTCTTGACACAAAAGATGGCGTCATAGTAGACTGTTTATAAGCTATAATTTAAAATAGGCGGGCGTGGCGGAATGGCAGACGCGCTGGACTTAGGATCCAGTGGGTAATACCCGTGCGAGTTCAACTCTCGCCGCCCGCACCAAGACTTTTAATCCTCATAACTTTTATGAGGGTTTTTTATATCCAACATAAAATCCAACATTTTTTTGAGATTATGAAGTGCGCCGGGACCTCGCCTGAGATTAGGTGAAGGACATTGAGGAGTCTGTGCCTGCCTTTTCTTATACCAGAAATATAGAATTAGGCGTCTTTTCCCAAAGGTTTGATCCTGTCTGGCTTTTTGTCTGGTCTTTCAGCGCTATGGTTGCTGTGGCCATTGACGCATACATATTTTTAAGCATTTATTGCAAGGTATTCAAAATTGACGATTACAGGCCTCTGGTTCTGCCGCTGGGAATTTTGATTTTTTGCGCCGGTATAATGATAAAGGATCTATCAACCCTCTTTTTTGTTATAATACCTGTTTTTAGAGAATATGCGGGAATTATTTATTTCGGTTTGCCTTTATATTAGCCTTATTGGTTGCGGCAATACGCAGACAAAAGTCAGGACCTTCCGAATCAGGGCAGCTCATAGAAGTAAAAAAGGGCTCCTTTACGGATGCCCTTTATTTTCATGCCTAAAGGTTTTTTTAAAAAGTTATTTTGTTAAGATGAGAATAGTATTTTCTCCATCTTTTTCTGTTTTTACTTTCCATCCTTTATTTTCGGCCAGGCGGCTGACATTCTCTTCTGCAGCGGCATTGCTGACCAGTACTTTTATCATGCCGGATGGAATCGCGTTAAGCTGCCGCATGGTCATGAGAACAGGCTCCGGGCAGCTCAACCCCCGGGCATCAACTTCAATTGACATTCGAACTTTCCCCCCGTACTGATGGTTTTTGAACCATACTAAATTTAATGTTTAAAAAGGCAATAACCAGGACAACTAAAAGACCGATTATAACAGCCGCCTGACCATCAAAGGGGACTCCTTTCGGACTGGCGGCCAGACCAAAGTTATGCGCTGAAGCAGCTCCTATAAGAAAGCCAAACACGGTAACAGCGCAATCAGTATTTCCTTCACTGGCGGCTACAAGCTGACGAAGGGGGCAACCGCCCAAAAGAGTAATACATATACCACTGAGCGTCATTCCCAAGAAGTTCCACAAACCGTCGGAGTGCGCTACAGGCTGGTTGGCAAAACCGAATTTAAAACCGCCAAAGATAATATTGCCGACTAAGGCAACTACCAGCATTGTTAAAAAACCGTATAACAAATGCTTATCCCTGAACATAATGAAATCTCTTATTCCGCCAGCCATGCATAAATGAGAACGTTGAGCCAGTATGCCAATGATCAGGCCGGCGCCCAGGGATATCAGCAAAGGCGCATGTAAGGAGCCCGGTCCCGTTTTGCTGAAAAACAAATAAGGGGACTTGAACAGCAGGAGAAACAAACAAAGAAGAACAAGTATTGGGAAAATATAGCCGTTTATTTTATTCTGGTTGCTCGTCGGGCCCAGTGTAAAACCACAACTCAGGAACCAGGCTCCCGCTGCAATACCCGCCACTAGTCCAGCAAGGCCTAATAATGCGTTCAGGTCGCCTGCGGCCAATCTTAAAACAAGACGGACGGGGCAACCTAAAAAGACAAGCATACCAATCATGGCCAAGACAGCAAGAAAGAACCTGGTAAATGTGCTGGAACCTCCAACGGCTTTAACTTGCTTTGTAAAAAGCGCAATTAAGAACGCTCCAAGAACCAAACCCAGAATTTCCGGCCGCAGGTATTGTACAGGTAATGCCCTGTGCAAACCTAAAGCTCCGGAAATGTCCCTTAAGAAGCAGGCGATGCAAATACCCATATTGGGCGGGTTGCCCATTTGAAAAAGAATAACTCCGAATAGTCCCAAGATCCCGCCTGCTACTATAACCCATGCCTGTTTTCTCAACATAAATAACCTCCCATCCCAATTTTATTTTGATATCTTACTAAATTGTATTTATTCTTCTTTTAAATACTGATACCTTTTATTGTAATAATAATATTTTGTTATGGATAGACAGTTTAGCTATTAGATATTTAAATAAGTTGTAGATATTCATCACTTAAACTCTTGTTATCCCGCAAAAGTAAAAGGGCTTCTGAAAAAAGCCCTCTACGGTAATTTTTAACAAGTTAATTTCGTTCCAACATTCAGATAAATCGACTTAAAAAAGACCTCATTGTTCCTTCATACACAGAAAAATTCCCTTCCGAATACTATAGTAATGCTCTTTGCTCCCCAATTTTTAAAGGGCAAACGGAAGGTGCGCTATGAAGTTTATCGATCGGTTTAATAATTTGCTGGCCGGAAAGCTTGCTGATTGGCTTTCAACGATGGCCATGTTTTACGGGATTACCTTTCTTGTCCTTCTGCCGCTAATCTGGCAGCGGCCGGCAAGCCTGGTTGGCTGGGCGCAGTACCTTGTTTCCGTATTTTTTCAGGGTGTGGCCCTCCCGGTTCTTGGCTTTGTCGCTAAAAAAGAAGGTGAGCGGAACAGCCGGATTCTGCAGGAAATCCATGATGTGGTTATGGGTGAACTGGCAATTGTCAGAGCTGAGCTTGATCAAGCCAAGGACGATAGAGATGATCTGAAGCTTTCTTTGCTGCAGATTGGGGCAAGGATGAACCGCTTAAAACTGCCGGATGAATAAGAAGCCCCTGGAAGAAGGTATTAACATTTAAATCTATTTCTGCTTATTGAGGCAGTTCATTTCATATATTTTATTTATTTTTGCCAGATGTACTTCTTCATCGTTTCTAATCTCATCCAAGAGATCGTTAACCCTTTTATACGGTGAAATTTGAATTAAACCAGTATATTTCTGATAAGCGTCCTGCTCGCCTTGAATTGCGATGGCCAGCCCCTGGCAGTAGTCGGAAAATATAGGCGGGCTAACCGGCTGGGTTGCTTCAGGGGGCGTAGTTCCTGTAAGATCCTCTAAAATAGCGGTTAATTTAGCCATGTGATCAAGTTCATCCCTGCGGGCCTCGGAAAAGGCCTCCACACCCGGGTATTTTTCCGACATGTCGCGCAGCGCTGCGTAAAAAGCCGCTGTTGTTCTTTCGTCGAGCAGGGCGGATTTTAATCCTTCAATCACCTGTTGAGGCTGCCCTGGAGAATAATATCTTTTTTGCTTACTCACCTTTTTTACCCCCATAATAGAAATATTATAGAAAAGCCCTGCCTGGTTTAACGGCAGTGGGCCGGCGCAATGAGAATTTTTTATATACTATGCAGACAGGAAGATACTGGTGAAATATTACAGAACTTGATTTCTAAAAAAGGATTGAAAGCAGCAGGTCTTGCAAAAATGCTTTGCAGCGCAGAATCCAGCACAGCTGGTGAAACATTCATATTGCCGGCATTTTTTCTAGGTAGGCAAACCGGCCTTTGCCGCTCTATTCCCGATTGTCCGGATCATTTTTATTACTCCTTGTCATATTTGCTCCAGGCCGCTCAGCAGGGCCTTTGCGTTTAATCCCAGAACATTGTGATTATAGCCGCCCTCTAATACTGTGAAGACTTTTCCCTGGCAGACACGCCCGGCGGATTGACTGATTATTTTTCCTGTTTCAGTGTAATCCTGGGTAGTCAAAAGGCGTCCCCAGTCAGATATGTGCCTGTCGAAGCCGGCGGAAACACCCATTATATCATAACCTTTTTCGCTTTCCACAAAATCTTTGAGATCGTTTAAAAAATCCTCTCTGGTCTTGCCTGTTACATGATGGTAAATAACGTCTGATCTCCCGTGAAAAAATTTTTCGGTTCCGTCCCCGAAATGCAGGTCTATATCAACAATCAGCGCCTTCTTAATCACACCGCTTCTGATCAGCTTCTCAACCGCCACGGCAATATTGTTGAAATAGCAAAAACCCCAACATGAACCCGGGCTGGCGTGGTGCCCGGGAGGCCTGATCAGTCCGAACGCTTTTTCGCCGCCGACAGCCAGTTCCGATGCTTTGATTGCCCCGCCGACAGCCAGTGAGGCAACTTCGAACAGCTGCGGATTTCTTTTAAACCGCTCAAGGTGTTCTGATTTGTGAACTAATAATATATCTGTCTCGCTCGCAGGTTCGGGTTGGACAAAAGGGCAGGCTTTGATTAACTCGTCGTACATGCTGTCCAGCCTTCCGTAGGCCGCCGCAGGATCGCAAGCGTACGCCACCCTGTACCGCTCGTGAAATACCACCTGCATATGCGTTTATTGCTCCTTTCATGATTAGATTATCCTTTAGCTTATGGTATAATAATAAAAACATACAGGCAAGCAAATTAGACAAATATGGCGTGGTAAAACGTGTTCCAAAGTTCAGTCAGGATATGGAAAGTAGATCCGTTAAGACCCGACAGCGAGGCAATCCAAAAGGCTGCGTTGATACTTCGTACCGGAGGGCTGGTGGCTTTCCCTACGGAAACCGTTTACGGGTTGGGGGCCAACGCTTTTGACAGGGAAGCTCTTGCGGGTATATTCAGGGTAAAGGGTAGGCCGCAGGACAACCCCTTGATTGTTCATGTCGCTGACCGAAAAACAGTTTTCCAACTGGCCGCCGAGATACCTCGGAAGGCCGTGATTTTAATGGAGACTTTTTGGCCGGGGCCGCTGACGATTATCTTGCCTAAAAACCCTTTGATACCGGACGAAGTTAGCGCAGGTTTAAACAGCGTTGCTTTAAGAATGCCCGCCCATCCTGTGGCTCTGGAATTAATCAGGGAGGCCGGAATACCGGTTGCAGCCCCCAGCGCAAATCTTTCAGGCCGACCGAGTCCGACTACCGCCGGGCATGTTTTGCAAGATTTAGGCGCCATGATCGATGCGGTTTTGGATGGCGGGCCGGCTGATTTGGGACTTGAATCAACCGTTGTAGATTTAACCGTAAGCGTTCCGGCAATACTACGTCCCGGTGGCGTAACACCGGAGGAAATATCCCGTCTGATTGGCGAGCTGCAATTAGATTCTTTACTCGCTCAAGAACATGATTTAAATACAGCTCCTGTTCGTTCCCCGGGGATGAAATACAAGCACTACGCCCCGGAGGCGCCCGTATTTATTATCGAAGGAGAACCTTTAAAAGCTGCCCGGCGGCTTGGTGAATTGCTGCGCCAGTACCGGGATGAGGGCAAAAAGGTGGGAGTGCTTGCTTACGAGGAGGACGCAGAACTTTTTAGCTGCGGGGAAGTAATTATCGCCGGCCGGCGGCGGGATCCCGCAGGGATTGCAGCCCGGTTATACAGCGCCCTGCGCCATTTTGATGAGCTGGGTGTGGATGTTATTCTTGCCGAAGGCATAGAGCCCAAGGGATTAGGCCTGGCAATCATGAACAGGTTGTACAGGGCTGCGGGAGGCAGGGTAATCCGCGTTTAAATAAAATCCGAAACCACTAATAAAACGTCTGAAAACGCGGGGTGAAGGAAATAAAAATACTCTTTGTCTGCTCGGGCAATACCTGCCGGAGCGTAATGGCCGAGGCGCTGGCTAAAAAAGCTTTGCGGGCCAGGGGGAAGGACCGGGAAAATCAGGTAATGTCCGCAGGTACGTTCGCCCTGCCCAACGACGGCGCTTCCGCAAACGCAATTGAAGCGATGAAAGAAGTACAAATAGATGTGGGGGATCATAAAGCTGTTTTTTTAACATGTAAACTGGTTCAAGAAGCTGATTTGATTTTAACGATGACAAGGTCGCATAAGCAGCAGGTAGCGATGCTTGAACCTGGTTCAATAGGAAAAACTTTTACGCTTGCCGAATTTGCCGGGAAAGGTTCGGACATAATTGATCCTTTCGGGCGTTCACTGGATTTGTACAGGCAATGCGCCGCGGAATTGCGTTATTTGATCGGGATTGCCCTCGACAGATTAGCGATCTAGCAGCTTTTTGGGTAAGAGGAAATTGTCGGTTGATGTAGAAATATTCTTTCAGCTAGATATAACTTGGCAGTAAGGAGGTACCAGATAAATTTGCGAATTGCAGTCGGCGGGGATCACGCCGGATGGAAGCTTAAAGAAGAAATAATCCTATACCTGAAGGAAAACAACCTGTCTTATCATGATTTTGGCTCCTTTTCAGCGCAAGAGTCGGTAGATTACCCTGATTTTGCCCTGCTTGTCGCCGAAGCGGTCCGTTCCGGTGAATATGATCTGGGCATTCTCTGCTGCGGCACTGGAATTGGTGTTTCTATTGCCGCCAACAAAGTACCGGGGATAAGGGCGGCATTATGCCACGACACATTTTCCGCACGGGCGTCCAGAGAACATAACGACGCGAATCTTTTAACCCTTGGGGAAAGAGTAATTGGTCCCGGTCTGGCCAGAGAAATAGTTGATGTATGGCTGAAAGCGGCCTTTCAAGGCGGCCGCCATGCCCGGAGGACAGAAAAAATAACACAAATCGAGAACAAGTATATTAAAATATAGATTATTGCTCTATGAGCGGAAAGGGAAATAGGTATGTTCAAAGATTCCTTAGCAGCAGTAGATCCGGAGATTGCAAGGGTGATCAATCTGGAAATCGGACGGCAGCAGAATACCCTTGAATTCATCGCTTCCGAAAATTCGGCAAGTCTGGCCGTATTGGAAGCGCAGGGTTCGGTTTTAACCAACAAGTATGCCGAAGGGTACCCGGGAAAGCGCTATTACGGCGGTTGCCAGTTTGTAGACATGGCGGAGCAGCTGGTAATTGAGCGCGCAAAAATAATTTTCGGCGCGGAGCATGTCAACGCCCAGCCTCATTCAGGTACCCAGGCCAACCTCGCTGTTTATATAGCCCTGCTTAAACCGGGTGATACGATCCTTGGAATGAGCCTTGCTCACGGCGGGCATCTGACTCATGGAAGCCCTTTAAGCTTGTCTGGAAAATATTATAAAATTGTTTCCTATGGTGTGGATGAACAAAGCGGAGTAATTGATTATGACCAGGTGCTGAAAATTGCCCTTGAATGCAAACCGCAATTAATTGTCGCCGGCGCCAGCGCTTACCCGCGCACGCTTGATTTTGAACGGTTCGGGGAAATTGCCCGGCAGGCGGGCGCTTTGCTGATGGTTGATATGGCCCATATAGCCGGTCTTATTGCCGCAGGGGAGCACGCGAATCCGGTTCCGCACGCCGATGTTGTTACGACGACCACCCATAAGACCCTGCGCGGGCCTCGCGGAGGGTTGATCTTGTGTCGGGAGGAATTCGCTACAAAGATAAACAGGGCTCTTTTTCCGGGCATCCAGGGAGGCCCGTTGATGCATGTAATCGCCGCCAAAGCGGTGGCTCTTTGGGAAGCAATGCAGCCTGAATTTGTTACCTATCAGCGCCAGGTTGTCAAAAACGCCCGTTCCCTGGCGGAAGCCCTGCTGCAGAAAGGTTTCAACCTCGTCGGCGGGGGAACGGACACACATTTAATCCTGGTAGATTTAAGGAGCAAGGATATAACCGGCGCTCAGGCGGAGGAAGTTCTGGACAGGGTTGGCATAACCGTGAATAAAAACGCAATTCCGTTTGATCCAAGGCCGCCCGCTATAGCCAGCGGTATCCGGATTGGAACTCCCGCGGTAACCACACGTGGTTTGGACGAAACGGATATGCAGCAGGTGGCGGAAGTTATCAGCCAGGCGATAAACAACAGGGATGATGAAGAAAAACTCCGGCAGTGTTCCGAGGTTGTCCGGGATCTTTGTATTAAGTACCCGTTGTATGAAAAATTGTCTTCATGATTTTTAACGAATGCGTGAGGTTTTGACGCATGACCATTCAACGTCCCTCATTTGATGAAGTATACATGGATGTCGTGGAGGTAATTTCACGCCGCTCAACATGCCTGCGTAAAAAGGTAGGCGCTGTTGTTGTAGTGGACAGGCGGATTATTTCCCACGGTTACAATGGAGTAGTCAGCGGTGAGGATCATTGCTGCGACACGGGGGTCTGCTTAAAAATTCAGGCGGGCAGGGAAGATTTCAAGCCCTGCATGCATGCCGAACAGAATGCCATCTGCCTTTGCGCCAAGCGCGGACTGGCGGTCAGGGGCGGGACTATATATGTAAATGCGGATATCTGCGTCACCTGCGCCAAACTTATTGTTAGCTGCGACTTCAGCCGGGCGGTAGTTCGCCGGGATTATAAGGGGACCAGTGAAGGGATAGATTTTCTGTTAAGGTACGGCGTTCAGGTGGATTTTTGGACGGATGCAAACGATAAGAATATTGCAGTCCTGGCGCCGGGGAACATTTAGCAGTTCTTCGTTTTTTACGTCTTTTTTATTTGCTAAAATCCTCTTCGAGATTTGGCTGCAACTGCCCTTTTTTGATTTGTTCAAGGTGAGGGCAGTTGTTTTGTGTAAATTACCCTTTCCTCGGTAACCAGGCAATCAACAGGGCGGTCGTGCGGCCCTGGGGAAAATGCCGGCCTGATTTGCATTTCGAAAACGGGAGCTAGCAAAAAGGCATCGATCTGCATTAAAAAACGATCGTAGAATCCCATGCCGTAGCCGATCCTGTTTCCTTTCTCATCGAAGGCAATACCGGGCACGATGACTATGTCTATCTCAGCTGGTTTAACAGGGCGCAAACGTCCGCGGGCAGGCTCCGGAATTCCCCACGCTCCGGGAGATAAATCGTCGGGGTAAGCCAATAAAAGTGATGGCGTCAGACGGATATTTTTCAGATCGGTTGCTGGAACGGCAATTTTCTTACCAATTTTCATTGTTCTTTGAATAAGCTCACCGGTTTTTACCTCATTTCTGAAATCAAGGTAAGTCATGATCACATTCGCCCGGCGGTATTCTTCCAGGGAAAGAATCTTCTCTGTAATCAGGGAGCTTTTCAAGCTCACTTCCTCAGGAGAAAGAGCCATCCGCAAGGCTAGTGCTTGTTTTCTGATCTCATTTTTGTTCATAAGTATTTCCCCGGTGTTTTACGAAATCTTTACAGAAATTAGAGTACCATAAATACAGCCCTGGTGAAAATTATTTTGGCCGTTCGCTGTAGAAAACGCCGTGCTCTTTTAAACGGTTTTGCTTAAGGGTTTACCAATTGACAAATAACAGTCCCGTATGTTAACTTAATTATTAGGGTTTTTGCCGGAGTGGCGGAATTGGCAGACGCAAGGGACTTAAAATCCCTCGAAGGTTACCCTTCGTACCGGTTCAAGTCCGGTCTCCGGCACCATTATTTTTACAAGGACTGCGGGGGTGGATTTATTTCCACTCCTTTCCTTTTAGGAACGCTGTTAAGCATCTCTTTTAATGTCTAACCTTGCTTTTTTAATACTGGTTCTAATATGCTCTTTAACAATAAGAGTATCTTTACTATTAGTTAGGTTTAAGATTGGCTCCCTGTGATAATCTGTAAACTATCAATTGGTTAAGGCTGACGTTTCCTTCTTTTGTTCTCTCTGTAAGACTACTTTTATGGAGAGATTTCGGAATCCTAATCCGAAGTTGTCCGGAATATTCGTTCGTTATGGGTTCCGGTATAGGGTGGCCTATCTCCAGACAGGTCTATCCTGAAAATTAATTTGCCTTAGGAAGGTTAACTGCTAAGCGCGCTCATGTTC
>DMZI01000032.1:41461-64245 GCA_003485325.1 Desulfotomaculum sp. | reverse complement strand
ACCCTCGGGCTCGGTCAAAACTTGACGCTAATGCGCCTCAAACAATTCCCTCGCTTATCCTCGGGTTCTCTCGTTCTTTGAATGAAGGCTCAAAATCGCACTTAAAGCATTGCCCTTCCTTTATTGATGAATTTTCATCCTTCTGATGGCGCTGCATTGGCAGCATGGGTGTCTATCCGGTCGTATAGCTTATCCCACCGAGTCATTTAAGACCAACTCCCTGAAGATATGGTATCATATGAGGAACCAATAGTCAGCAAAGAGGCTTGAGAATTAAGAAGCTCCTCGGTAAAGTAAATCCTGCTGAAAGAACCCTTTACAGTGCTTCCCCGGCAGTCCTTTTATGCGGTCCTTCAGTTCTCCAGCAGGTTATATTTTATTTTTATTCTATCCAGCTTTTCCAGCATGGGCTGAGCGATGAACAATAGAAAGATTACGGTAGCAGTGGCATGGACAAGGTCAAAGGGCATACCCTGAATGTATACTAAATAAAACATTTCCTTAGTGGGATGGTTCTGAAACATCAACACTGACG
The DNA here is from genome assembly GCA_003485325.1 of Desulfotomaculum sp. Taxonomy (GTDB): domain Bacteria; phylum Bacillota; class Desulfotomaculia; order Desulfotomaculales; family Nap2-2B; genus 46-80. The sequence goes on along the minus strand of DMZI01000032.1, from coordinate 63,710 downwards.
CAGGGTTCATGATGCCTCCGTAAATGAAAAATGTGGCCAACCAGCCAAAGAGGCAGAGTGCTCCGGTGTTTCTTCGCAGGATGCCCTTGCGGAACAGTACACCTGCTAGAAATCCTATAATACCGAAGGCGAACATCTGCCAAGGCGTCCATGGTCCCTGACCGAAGAATATATTGGAGACAAAAGCAGTGACCGCGCCCACCATAAATCCCGTTTCGCCGCCGAACGCCACAGCGGAAATGATAACGATGGCCACGACCGGTTTAAACTGGGGGAGCATAAAAAAAGCGGCCCGGCCAGCCACTCCGATGGCGCAAAGCACGGAAATGATGATCAATTCCCGGGCCTGTGGCTTATGGTCTTCAAATATCATCATAAAAGGCAGCATGGTTTCCAGAATGATGAGCATGCTTATAAAATAATATTTGCGGTCATTTAAATAATAGATACCTGTATAAATAGTCAGCGGTATAGCAATCAGAATCATTAGCATGGCCGCCAATGTGCGTTTAGAAAGATGACGGTTATCTGGTGCTACCTGCATATTATCTATAGCTGTATCTAACCCTTTTGGATGAAGCGCAAAATAGAAAATGACAAGTTCAGCCCCCAGGATAACTAGTAACACCGTATAACGCCAGATTACGTCGGGCTGTCCGGCCAGTCGGGCAGCCATGTCGCCCCCGCCCACAAACATAGCGAAGCCCTCAGATTCTAAGAAAATAAACCATATCGTAGTCAGAAATGCCAGCGCAGCTAAAGCGGCTGTGATCTTACATCCCAGGGTCAGTTTTCGGGGTCTATTATTATGCTTGGATGCAGATTCTCGTTCTTCTGATGATTCCTGGGTTTTGCTGGAGAAAGTTTCATATGTGGCATCAGTTGCTTCTGTCTGTTTTACCTCAAAAGGCTTTATCTTTCCTCTGCATGCGGTAATTATATCGTCAGGCGTTATCGCAAACGGTAGTTTATGCCGGGCCATGCGATTAGCAGCCGTAGTATAGAAGCTATTGCAGGAAAAGAATCGGCGGGTCAGATCCGAACTGACAATATTGCCGTCAAAAAACATGGCGCAGCGGTGGGCATATTGGGCGCAGAACTCGATATCATGGCTTACCATGATGATGGCAACACCCTTCTGCAGAAGTTGACTTAGAATTGTGGCAAAAACATGCTTGAATTCAGCGTCAAATCCTTTGGTGGGCTCGTCCAGAAGCAGGATTTCAGGCTCAAGCAGCAGCACCTTGGCCAATGCCGCCCGCTGTTGCTCACCGCTCGAAAGGTCATAGGGGTGCATGAAAAGCAGGTCACTCAGGCGGCACAACTCAGAAACCGCTTGCACTCTATTTTCTTTTTCAAATTTAGATAACTTCAGCTCATGGAGTATCTCATAGAGATCCTCTTTAACCGTTTTCTTTACGAAAAGTGCCTTTGGGTTTTGCGGCAGGACTCCCAAAAGCCTATTGAACAGATGCCGATCATTAGGTTTGAATTGATCCTGCCCGTTTATTCTCACTGTTCCCCGATAAGGTTTATTTATGCCCGAGATCAGCGATAAAGCTGTTGTTTTTCCAGTGCCGTTACCGCCAAGAATGGCATAAAACTCACCGGGAAATACTTTAATGGAAAGCCCTTTTACTATGTCGGGCGCACCCTTTTCATAGCGGAACCACACGTCTTTAAGTTCAACAGCTGACGTACTTTTTTTCTCATACACCTTTGTATTTATCATGGGTACTTCGCACAGCGGATGCTGCTCGGCAAATGAGTCCAGCCATTTGCGGCCTTCCCTTACAGTAACCGGACAAGACAAGTTATTCTCCACGCCGACGTAAATGCGCATAGGAACCGGTAGGGCAAAAAACATACTATGCTGCCTTTCCTTTAGCTGCATACCAACGTTCTGCGGAGTGCCATCATAGATAATATGTCCTTCATCCATGACCAGCACCCGGTCCGAAAGGGGAAATACCTCCTCCAGACGATGCTCAGTCATGATTACGGTGACTCCAAGCTCCCGGTTGATCTTGCCTATAACAGCAAGTAATTCCGCTGCCGCGATGGGGTCCAATTGTCCGATAGGCTCGTCCAATATCAGCACCGACGGCTGCATAACCATTATGGCGGCAAGATTAAGCAGCTGTTTTTGCCCGCCGGACAATTCGTTGACATTTTGGTGAAACCAGGTCTGTATTCCAAAAAACGATGCCATTTCGGCAACTCTTAAGCGGGTGGTCGGTGTGTCGAAGCCTAGGCTCTCCATCCCGAAGGCTAGCTCGTGCCACACCTTGTCGGTAACAATCTGATTCTCAGCAGATTGCATCACGAAACCAATCCTGCTGCTCTGAGTACGCTGGTCAAGGTTTGCTAGGAGCGTACCTTCAAAAAAAATCTCTCCGCTCCGTTCGCCCTGGGGTGTAAGCACAGTTTTAAGCTGCCGCAGCAAAGTGGTTTTCCCGCAGCCGGAAGGGCCGCAAAGAGTAATAAATTGCCCCTGCCCGATTGAAAAAGAAAGGTCATCCAGCACCTTTCTTTTTTGTTGAGGATAGGAAAAGGTCAGATGCCTGACTGTGTAGCTTTCCATTTCCGATCCTCCATTATATTTATGATGACTGGGGCAATGCATAATGCCAGATAACAAATATACAAACTCAACGAATATGGTTTAGCGCCCATTCCATTGATGGTGGGAAAATAGCGGTAATACAAGCCGCCTGATAATGAGCCGGCAATAATGTAACCTGTACAGAGTAAAATGAAGATCATGGCATACTTGTCCCGCTTATCAAAGCGATATATGGAAAAAGCGGTGCGCCCCGGCAGGCCATATCCGCGGCTTTTCATACTATCAGCCGTCTCAATAGCGTTTTCCAGCGCCCAGGTCACCATGATGGATAGAATGCGAATTCCATGGCTTATCCTTTGCATAAGGCTTCCGTTGGAAACATCCCTTCCTACTCCTTTCTGCGCATTTGACACAATTCCAATTTGTGCCTTAAAATGGGGCACAAATCTTAGAGTCATTGAAAAAACCAGCGATAAGGAGGGGATGACCCGCCCAAAGAGATATACGAACTTATCAGAGGTCATCACCACATTGTAGCAGGAAAACCAGCAGATAACGCTGATCAGCATCACCGCCGCGGCAATTCCATAGATAATGGATTCGAGGGTCAATGGATTACCGTCGTAAAGATAGGTCAGGATGGTTCCGCCCTCATGGTTGAAAGCAGGATTGATAAGAGCCGTAATAATCAGCAGGGGCAGCATGTATTTTAAGTTGAAATAGATGGCTTTTTCCCTATTGAGATAAACAGAATAGGCAATGGCGCAGAAAAACGAAACGCCAAGACAGACTGGATGCATAAAATACATGGAAAATAACAATACGGCGGTAAACCAGGTGAAATTCACAATTGGGTGAAAGGTTGAAAAAGCGTCCTTCATCATACGCCCCCTCTGTTTGTTACATAATTTCCACCCAGATCACGGCCAGAATTACAGGTATAGACCCATTCGATATTATCGCCGTCTTTCAGTTCATAGCGGGAGCATCCATAATTCGGGAAACAGCCGTTGACTTTATACATCCAGCCGGAAAGCTCTCCACAATCAAATTCGTATATGTTGTTTATGCTCTCAATGTAATTTGAGTTATAAAGCGGCGTAGCCTCAAACTCGAACTGGATACCGGCTTTTTTCATTTCACGCTGCGAGACATTAAAGACAGACTCACCCTCGAAGAAGGTGACCTTTTGGGCAGGAAAAATGATACCGTCCGAGGGCAACATCTCCAATTTGTCCTGGTTAAAATCCTTCATATTGTGGAGGATGGTGGTGCATTCCACCGACAAGGTGCAGGTACGTTTTTTACCTGTAACTTGCGCATTCTGCGGTTCCACCGGCTGCGGTTTCCCTGGCGTCAGCGGATCGGTCAGTATTTGGTTGGCAGCGCTTCCTGATTTGGTTCTGGCTGAATCATCCGAATGAGCCTGCGATACCATTGCTTTTTCAGTTGTTTGACCATGCGCCTTTATGGAAGGGAATTCAGCTTCTCCGGATTTCATCGTACTCGCCGGTTTCTGGGACGGTGTAGCATTATCACTGTTATGATTGTTACCGCCATAAAACCAGGCTGCTGCCAGCACACAAAGAACGACTGCCACTGCCAGAACTTTGTTTATCTGCATCCTGTTCTTCATTTTACATTCCATCCTTTAAAGCGCAGGGGCTAGATGAGATTTGCCTTTTGCAGCATAATATAGATCATATGGGCGATCTCCGTTCGGGTAACCGCTTCTTGGGGTCTGATATTTACAACCTTCTGGGAAAGTATATCATTCTGGTAACAAAATGCCAGTGCCCCTCTTGCCCAAGTGGAACTCGTCATATAGTCTGGAAATTGCGCCAATACATCGCGGGTTTCCACATTGGTCATTTCGATATCCATCCCGCAAAGCCGGGCTGCTCTTGTCACCATGACCGCCGCCTGTTCGCGGGTAATGGTATTCTCCGGAGAAAACCAGTATTTCGATGTACCGGTTATAATTCCGTATGTATAGGCCGTGCCGACATAGGGTGCATACCAGCTAGCCGACATCACATCACTAAAGATGGGTTTAGCCAAAGGCGTAAGACCCAGCGCCCGGACCACAACCGCCGCAAATTCCGCTCTGGTCATAGTGCGGCCTGGTTCAAAGCTAGTGTTGCTGACACCGTTCAGGATTCTTCGAGCGGCTAGGGCTTCTATCGTCTCTTTCGATTCACTTCCGGCAATATCATTAAAAGTTTTGCCAGGGGAAATAATAGGACTCCTTTTTACATCAGGGTTTTTATCAGGCAGGCCTGTTTTTTCGCTGCTTCCCCCCCCAGTCAAATCCGTAGAGTAACTCATATCATATAACCCATTTTTACCGTTAAGGAATCTTTTATAGGCAACCAGTCCATAAAAACCCTGTTCAGTCGCCATGCCATTCGGTCCCGCATCATCCGTAGCATTTTTAAAGCCTCCACCGGATACATAAAAGTTCATAAGATTGTCAACCACTGAGCAACCGCGTTTGATAAAGCGAGTGTCGGTATCAGGATTGATACCCAGTCCGGTGAGCGAGACAAGCACCTGTACCGTGCTTTCCGAATTATCTAATCCATTGTTTGAGTATCCTCCGTCACTGTTTTGCAAGTTTGACAGGCAGTTAAGCGCCCTGTCAATTACTGCTTTTATGTCAATCTGCTCTTTATATGGCGCAAGCGCCTGAAGCACCATGGCCGTAATATCCGGGTCGGCCGTTTCGCCCTCCAGAGAAAAACCTCCATCGGGCAACTGTTGCGAGGTAATTTGATCAATAAGCAATTTTCGTGTGGTCTGCACCTCTGCACCTTTGCACACCGGGACTTGATAATTTCCTGAATTCAGGGCAATTAGTGCAAAAATAGGGCCGTTTATTCCCTGCCAGATAACCTTATTATAATCACCCAGTTTGTCGAGCAGATTATAACCTCCCACATCAGTGGGATCTCGGCCTATAACGGTAAGTGCGAGAATTACCCTGGAATATTCGGTGTACTTTTTTTCATGCAGGATACCATCATTCTTCCGGACAGAAGCCACAAGATTTCTATAATAGGTCTCATACCAGCTTGGCGGCACCGGACAACCCGAATGGGCCAGCCCGATCACCGCCCATTCGCCGCCGATGGAGCCTACCTGCGGGTTATTGACTGTTTTTAGCAGATATGCTCCGGTATCCTCAACAGCTTTTTCAATGGAAATACTTGACCGCCCTGTTTCGGCTGTAAAAGCTGTCGGCGTACATTGTGAAATGATACAGATTAGGAGAAAGATAGCTAAGGCCCTTACGTATTTTTGCATTATATTTTCATTCCTTTCGGATACGGTATAATTTAATCACTCCGAGGAGAAATCCAACTACCGAACCCAGATGAGGGAATGCCATAGCGGCATTCCCTCTTTTTCTTGAACAAGAGCTGTTTTAATTATACATGTTGGGAAAGTATATTGTATAGGATCTGCACCATTTGAGCGCGGGTAGAATTCCCGCCAGGATTGATTTTGCCATCTGAACACGAGACTATACCGCTTTCCACCAAGAGTTTCAAGGCGGTCATTGCATAGCCCGAAATCTCACTCGTATCGCTATAGCTTGAAAGAGTGTTATTGGTCTTTGTTGTCGGCAGCGCGCCAAGTACATCAAGCGCCCTGTATAGCAAAGTGAACATGTCCTGCCTGCTGATTTTGCTGTTCGGCGAAAACTTGTTATCGCCTATACCTTTGGATATCCCAAGGCGTTTTGCCGCAGCCAGGTAGTTTGTATAATAGGTTTCCCCCGCATCAGCAAAATTCTCGGCAGGGTTCTTTTCCAGCTCTATTCCGTAAGCCCGCATCAGCATGACGATGAACTGTCCTCTCGTGAGAGTATCTTCCGGGCCAAACATGACATTGCCTATACCGACCGTGATACCGCGCGCTGCACAGAAGGTCACTGCATCTTTATACCAGGAATTATCCGCAACATCTGCAAAGACTATTTTGTTGTAACCCACGGCATATCTGGAAAAGTGGGTAGCCTTGAAATCCACCGTTTTCGTTTCGGGACTATACGCTCCTTGCGTCATTTGCGGGCTGCCTGAAGCATCGATGCAGTAGACTACAATCGCATTTGCATCCTCGCTCGCTGCTAAAGTATATGGTATGCTTATGGCCGCACTGCCACCGCCGAAGTTTGCAATATTGGTTTCACCCGCCTTCAACGAGAAATCATAGACTGGCCTGTCGCCAATTATTTCTTTGGCATCATTGCTCAATGCAGACGCATTCAACTGCGCGATTGATAAAATAACCTCCTCACTGCCCAAAGAAGAACTGATAGCGGCAATCGCTTTCGGGTCAAATGTTAGGTTGCACAAGTTGGTTTTGATACTCAATGAGATATTGCTTTTTTGGCCCAGGGCAGTCAAGGGAGCTTGCGGTATGGCAAGATTCAATGCGGTTGCGCCAACTGGAGTACTGACCGTGACGGTAACATCAGAACCTTTCCCATTGCCGGCAGCCGCGATCGCTTTATTAAAACCGCTCAGCGCAGAACCTGAGAGAGTGGCGCTCGCTATACCAGTGGTTTTATCCAAGGTTCCGGTCAAAACCGTTCCAGCCGGAGTTGACGGACTAACGGTGGGCAAAGTGCTGGAAGGGTCACTTCCACTTCCTGGGCTTGTCTGGCTCTTGTAGTCATCGGTATAGTAAAGAGTGATATTATCGCCATCCTTCAGTATATAAGAACTGATTTCTACTGTGGGGTTTGTTCCGTTAACCGAGTACATCCATCCGGAATTGGGGCCGTTATCCATTTCGGCCAGGCCATTGACACTGGAAATGTATTTGCCGAGGGAAGTGTCAGTTGCCACATAGTTTAAGCCGGAACTATCCAGTACACTCTTAATAGCATCCCAGGCGGCGCCGCTTGAAATAGTCACTGATTTGCTGTTTACCCAGGTTTGATACGCTGTGTGCACACTGTTCCCGTGTTTAGTGTCGCCGATAACGGTAACAGTAACTGTGATTGTAACACCCCCGGTTGAAGGCGTGGTAAGCGTAATGGGAACTGTTCGACTGCCATTGGTTATATCGTCTCCCGTTACCACAAAACTGCCAGTAGCGGTGGTGTAACCGCTGAGACTAACCGTATAGCTGTATCTGCCCGTTTCTAGATAATAGGTACCTGACACCGCAGTTGACACCGTCATCCCGTTGCTGTCCTTGACAATTATGGTGGGATAGGTAGTAGTCCACGTAGTAGAGTCAAAGACTGAGGCTGGTGAAACGCTTATCGTTAACTTAACTTTATCTGTTTTTGACGCATTGTTGTTCTCAATTGCATAAAGATATCCGGAATCGTTAGTGGAATAAATGGTACCTTGGCTGTCTGCAATCAGACTGGTAAGGCTGTATTGGTAATGCGTAGGAATAAATAAAGTGTCAAAAGAAAGATTCGTACTGTCGTCTGAAAGCACAATTATTTCGCCTTGCGGGGAGTTAACCGTGAAATATGCATAAACGACGCTGCCATAAGCAGTAGTCAGCAGGGCTGATGACTGTACCGCCGCGCTCGTCTTATAGTAAGAAATCTGCGTAAGATCTTCCGCCTTCAGAACATATATACCATCGCTGGCACCCACGTATATTCTTCCGTTATGTACCACCGGCGTGCTGCTACTGTCCGTGGCAAACTGACGCGAAGTCACGTTGACCAGTTGACCAGTGTTATCGATGGAAGCCTTGTAGATGTAGCCGCTTTTAGTAGTAAAATAAAGATAAGCGCCGTCATATGCAATAGAGGAGTTGATCTTGCCAGTAACGGGTAGAGTACCAGTCGCGACGGCATTTTCACTGGCATCAATTTTTACCGACGTCAGCGTTCCGCTGTCACTTCCGAAAACCACATAATCTCCAACCAACACGGCACCTGCCCAGTAGCGGGCGTCAGTCGCACCACCGTACATGATCCACTTGCTGGTCCCGTTGTTGGCATCAAGGCATGAGTATCCGCCGCAGGTACCAAGCGTATAATTGCTATCGCCATAATCACCGACATAAATAGTCTTCGTAGCATCACTGAAAAGGATAGGAGTTGCCGCCATATAATTGCCGTACGGGGAAATGGGGGCCGACCAGAGCCGTTCCATGGTTAATGCGTCGAACGCGTCTATGCCGGAAGCGGTGGTAACAAATATTTTCCCGTTGCCATAAGCAATCTGTGACGCATAGCTTGTTCCTGTAGACAGAGCAGTGGTGGTCAGCAGGGTTCCGTCGCTTTTGTCAATTTTGCTTAACCCGTGTTCGGTTGCGACATACAGGTAGCCATCATACAGTACTATGTTAGAGGTTGACAGTGTTCCCCAGGAGCCCGGAGCACCCAGTGATGTTGCCCATTTCTCCCTGGTCTGCCAGGAACCCTGAGCAGTAGGGAAAGTAACCGTTGCCATGTTATCGCTGAAATCCCGAAATGCGCTCCATTCCGCACTGTCAATTCCGGTACGGGTCAAAGCGCTGGTTGTTATTGCTTGGCCGGCTCCATTAACGGTAAAGCTGCCAAATGAACTATGGTAGCCGCTCCTGTTTATGGAAAAGTTATAGATGCCGTCAGCCAGGTCGTAGGTATAGACTCCGCTTGCAACCGAAATGGGCTGTACGATGCCGCTGCCGTTCTTGACTATTACGGTTTCATTGGTGCTATCAGCTGGTGTAATGGTTACCTCGTAGCCGGCTCTTGCCGTCAGCACCACATTTTGTGATGTGGCTCCGCTCACAGTAAGCGTGCCGGTGACGGGTTCGTATCCGCTGAGGCTGGCGGAATACTTGTATGTCCCATCTGTTAGCCGGTATTTATAGGCGCCACCCGTAACCTCATAAGGTGAATGTGGGCTATTTCCTGGGCTATCGGTCAACGTCAGCAATGCATTGGGAAGATTATTTGTCCCGTCCGTCACGTTGATGCTAACGTCGTTTAAGGTAATGCTGCTGCCGGTTATAGTTATATCACATCGGGTATAGATGTAGTCGGACGACAGCGTCAATATGTATTGGCCCACATCGGGAAACGTGATGTATGCCTTGCCGTTACTGTTCGTCACCGCAATGGGAGTTGCTGTAACTAAATTCGGACCGGTGGCATAAATGGTTATGCCAGGCAGGGCAGTTGGGACAATATTCCCGGCGTCATACCCAGTGGTTATTGGTTCAACGGTTGTTATGCCATATGTAGTGCCGGAAACAGTGTCTTCTTTAAAACAAGCATACGATTGATAGCCGTAGTTTGTATCGGCGCCGGTGTACATATCGTAGTACACGATATAGGTATCGCCCGCCACTAGGGCGTGTGTGTTTAACGTGTTGCCGTCATAATCGCCGGACGAATTTATTGCCAGCGTACCCCAATAATCGGAACCGGCAGGTGAAATGCCGGCCAGCTTACCGAGGAAATATGATCCGTAGGTTGAATTATACGAAATATTATAACTGTCATTAGCGGAACTATTTTGCAATGTGGCATAAATAACTGCGTCTAACGCATTTATATTGCCGTTGCTGTCGTTTATATCTGTAGTATAATCATTGACCTGGTCAACATTTACCTGTGTATTCAGTATAATACTATCTTCTCCTATTATTCGCACAGTTACCGTTCCTGGTGCTGCTGATAACGCCATTGCCGGCCATAGGCACGTAACCATGAGCAGTGCCAGCAGTACCATTAGGAAATTAAGATTCCTTGTTCTTTTCATACTACTTCCTCCTTGATTATTTTGTTTGTAATATGTCAGGACTGCCGGTGTTTGGGGCTGACCAGCTTAAAGGTGATAAAGGCAATATTGCCGTAACCAATATAAATGAAAATGTGCGTTAAAAAAGTCTCTCAGCATTCGCTAAGAGACTTTTCCCATCTTAAAAGTCACTGCTTAAACATTCAAATAATAGACGATAATTCCCCTTCATCTATTAGATAAGTATAAGGCAGGTCTCCTGGCTTGCGGCTCATCCTCTTTTCCGCCTTCCCATGCTTTACGCACAGTGGCGCCTCCAGTGAACGAGTGTGGAAAATTGTCGCCGCTAACAGTGGTGGGTCCGCACCGGATTCTGCTTTAAAGCGTCACCGGTTTCCCTATTCTCCCTTTTATTAAGGGCACCTTATATTAAAGATTATTCTATTTTTCTTGTGCTATTTGGCAATCCTGAATCACGAATCCGAGACATTCTTTAAAATAAAATAATTAAACAACTTGATTAATTTCCCTCCTTAGCCTCTTAACAAATTATTCGACAAAATACGACATGATTTTTAGCTGCCGAAGCTGATCAATGCCTGTAATGTGCCAATAACTAGCTCTTTTTAAATCCCTGAGCAATCAAACAGGTGGTAACAACGGACAGAGCTAAAACCGGCCGGCCTGGCTCTTTTTGCAAACAAGTAGTTCTTTTTAAGTATTCTTGCTGGTTGGGAATTTTGACAGAAAGAATCTACTCGCAGGATTCGAGTCAGGCTATTTTCTCAGGCATGATATTTTTTATCAAAAATCGCAGTTTATCTATTTCAAAAGGCTTTTTAAGATATTCCCGCACCAGTCCGCGGTTTTTTGCTTCCTGACAAGCGTCCATTTCACTATAGGCAGTCATCATGATTACGGGTACGCCCGGCGCATGAACCCTTAGTTTTTCCAATGTTTCAAGACCGCTCATACCCGGCATTTTAACATCCAGAAGAATTAAGGAAGGCATGCTGGAAGTTACCATCCGGATTGTCTCAGTTCCGCTGCCGGCTGTTTCTACCTTGTATCCCTCATCGCTGATGATTTCAAATAACAGGCGCCTTACGCTTGCATTATCGTCGACGATAAGCAAGTAGTCCTTTTTTTCAAACACATATTAACCCCCCCCCCCAGGATTTTACGTGTATCTGTCATATTGAATTTTTTCTTTTTATCTTTAAATATGGTTTCATTAATTATAATTTTTGTATAGCCTGATTTCCACCTAAAAAAAACGACAATAAATAACATAAACCGGGGTTATTTTTTCATATTTAAACCGAAACCTAGGCCTGCCAGGCTATTTTCCCGTCAATCATTGTTAAAATAAATTTAATTCCGGGTATGCTTTCAGGCGCTGTCTGAGTCGGGTCTTCGCTCAGCACAACAAGATCGGCAAGCTTTCCGGGGCTGATCGAACCTTTTATATTTTCTTCAAAGGAGGCGTAAGCTCCCCATAATGTATACATCCGCAGGGCTTCCAGAGGCGAAACCGCTTCCAGGGGCGCTATAATTTTATCAGTTTCTGTTTTTCTTGCAACAGCCGCAGAAATACCTATCAGTGGATTGCAGGGGACCATTGGAGAATCCGAACTTGCCGCAGTTTTCAGGCCCAGGCTGGATAATGAGCCCATCGGGAAGAGCCAGTTAAGCTTTTTAGAGGGGACAGCGTCAATGTAGCTTTCCCCGAAGTAGAGCAGAAATGCAGGTTGCGTAATTACCATCGCTTCAGTTGCTTTCAGTTTGCGCATCAGTCCGGGCGGGCAGATGGCGCAATGTTCCAGGCGGTGGCGGTGGTCCGGCCTGGGGATCTTTTTGCAAATGTATTCCAGGGAAGCCAGTGTTGTTTCAAGGGCGACGATATCATGCACATGAAACGCGATCCGAAAACCGGCCTCGTGAGCCTTAAAAGCGTAATAGTCCAATTCTTCCTGGGGCGGATTGGGATTGCCCGTACTTTCATCAAGGGCTATCTTTATACCGCCTATACGCAAGTCACAATCGCCGGTCTCCATTGACAGGCCGGCGTCCTGGAACTCTGCCAGCGCATTTGTTCCAACCATCATGGAAACACGGACGGGCAGCTGTCCGTTATCCTTTAACCGTTTTAAGGTCTGCCAGTGCCTCAGGTTATTATTCCAACCGGTATCCTGAACAGATGTAATCCCAAAAGAAAGTAATTGTCCGGTGGCCAGCTTGATATACGCTTGTAATTCTTCCTGATCAATACCCGGTACTCTTTTTTCAACAAGTTCGTTTCTTCCAGTGATAACACCGTTAGGTTCCCTGGAATCAGGTTCGCGTCCTGTGTGTCCTCCCTGGGGATCCGCTGATATACTGTAAATACCTGTGTGTTTGAGTGCTAAACTGTTTAATACGCAGCCATTCCCGGTATAATGGATTAAAATGACAGGATTATCCGGGGATGCCTCGTCCAGTTCCCAGCGGGTGGGCGGCCTTTTTTCATCAAGGTATTTCTCATCGTATTTGGCTGCTCTGACCCATTTTTCCGGTGGTGTCTGTTCCGCCCGGGAGCGGATGAGGGCTTGAATCTCGGAAATATTGGCTGCTTTCGAGGGTGAACAGTCTACATAGAGCAAAGTTGCCGCAAAGGAAAGAGGATGGCAGTGGGCGTCGTTAAAACCGGGAATGATTGTTTGTGAACCGCAGTCGATGATTTTAGTGTTTGCGCCCTTGAAATTTTCTAAATCATCGTTGCCGCCTACACCTATGATTTTGTTGCCCGAGACGGCGACCAGTTCTGCGCCGGGCCTTTTTTCGTCCATGGTTATTATGTTAGCGTTGCAAAAAATTATGTCAGCCGGAATACCAGAAGTATCAGCCATTTTTATTACTCCTCGTATAATAATTTTTTAATTTTGGTAAACATTCAGTTAAAAAAACCGGTTTATGGAGCACAATGTTTTCGATGGCGAACGAATTGCTTAAGCGCCTGTAAAGGTAGATAAGCGAAGGGCTGCGCCAATGTTCTTGCTATCTGCTATTCGAAAAATCAGGGGAGACACCCTGATTTTTTTGTAATAATTTAGTTCAAAGCTTTTTAAGCTTTCATAAGAAGCTTTCAATGTGCAAAGAATACTTTCAACGCCTGTGAAAAAGGTATAATATATAAATAAATTCCGGCAAGGTGGTGATTTTTGGTGCAGGAAGTAAAGTTGACCCAGATGACCAAAGCTTCCGGGTGAGCGTCTAAAATAGGGCCGGGAACCCTGTCGCAGGTGCTGCGGCAAATGCCTAAATTTGAAGACGCGAACCTTTTGGTCGGCTTAAACATTCCTGATGACGCGGCGGTCTATAAAATTTCCGATGAACTTGCGCTGATTCAGACGGTGGATTTTTTTACGCCTGTTGTCGATGATCCTTACTTGTTCGGACAGATCAGCGCAGCCAATGCGTTAAGTGATATTTACGCCATGGGAGGCCGCCCGCTGCTGGCCTTGAACATAGTCTGTTTCCCAAATTGTTTGCCCCAGGATTTTCTTGTCCAAATTTTAAAAGGAGGGGCGGACAAAGTGCAGGAGGCGGGGGCTATAATTGCCGGCGGGCACTCCGTTTCGGATGATGAACCCAAATACGGCCTGTGCGTTTCGGGGTTGGCCCATCCGGATCAAATAATCGCCAGCTCCGGGGCTAAGCCGGGAGATTTGCTGGTTCTTACCAAGCCCGTTGGAACTGGGATAGCCAGCACGGCCATCAAGGCGGATATGTTTCCTGGCGAGGCTTATTCCAAGTTTGTAGCCTGCATGGCGTCCCTTAACCGGGAGTCCTCGGAAGCGATGAAAGAAGCTGGCGCCCATGCCTGTACTGACATTACCGGTTTCAGCCTGCTGGGCCATGCCGTGGAAATGGCGCAGGCAAGCGGGGTCAGCCTGGTTTTTTACCAGAGCAAAATAAATCTGCTGCCTTTTACCCTGCAATTGGCCGCGCAGGGCCTTATTCCGGCGGGAGCTTACAATAACCGCGATTTCTTTGCAGATAAAATACGTTTCGCTCCCGATCTGACCAGGGCTGAACAGATTGTTTTGCTTGATCCCCAGACTTCCGGCGGCTTGCTTATTGCTTTGGAACCGGAAAAAGCCGAAAAGCTGGTTGAATTGCTGCACATCAGGGGTGTTGAAGAAGCCAGTATTGTTGGAAAGGCGGTTGAGCTTAAAGAGTACTTTGTTGAAGTGCAGAAATAAACAAAACTACTTTTTTGTTTTTCTTTCCTCGCCCTGTCCCGAGGGTTCATAAAAAATTCTATTCTCAAGGCCTTCCGGTAAATATTGCTGCTTTACCCAGTGGTCCGGGTAATTATGAGGATACTTATAGTTTGCGCCGTGTCCAAGGGAAGCGGCCCCCGGGTAACTGGCGTCTTTCAGGTGCGGCGGGACAGGGTTGGCCCTTTCTTTTTCTACTGCCTCCATGGCCCGGTCGATTGCTTTAACAACGGAATTGCTTTTTGGGGCCAGAGATATGTAGATGGCTGCCTGAGCAAGAATAATTTTGGCTTCCGGAAAACCAACCATGGAGGCGGCCTGCGCGGCCGAAACCGCCTGCACAAGCGCTTGCGGATCGGCCAGACCGACATCTTCGCAGGCGTGGATTATAATCCTTCTGGAGATGAATTCAACTGATTCCCCGGCATAAATCAGGCGGGCCAGCCAATATAAAGCGGCCTGGGGGTCTGATCCGCGCATGCTCTTGATAAACGCGGAAATAACATCATAATGCTCATCGGATTTGTTGTATCCAGGGACATGCCGCTGGCTTGCTTCCTGGACGACAGTCAGGCTTATTTCCCTTGTTCCGTTTTCATCCGGCGGGGAGGTCAGGACCGCCAGTTCCAGGTAATTCAATGCCGAGCGGGCGTCGCCATTGGCGGCCCGGGCCAGGTAAGTTACAGCGTCAGGCTCAATTTCGACCGGGAATTTTCCCAGGCCCCTTTCTTTGTCTGAAAGGCTGCGCCTGAGTATTCTAATAATGGCCTGATCGGACAGGGAGGTTAAACGGTAGAGCCTGGTGCGGCTCAATAAAGGGCGGATTACTGAAAACATCGGGTTTTCCGTTGTTGATCCGATCAGGGTAATTAATCCGCTTTCCACGGCTGGAAGAAGGGCGTCCTGCTGGGATTTGTTGAACCTGTGTATCTCATCAATAAACAGAATGGTTTTTTGCCCGTAATGGGCGCGCAGTTCCCTTGCCTCTTCGATAACACGGCGAAGATCAGCAACCCCGGCCATCACTGCGCTGATCGTAGCAAAGCGGGAACGGGTCAAGCGTGCTATAATCCTGGCCAGGGTTGTTTTCCCGCTTCCCGGAGGACCGTACAGGATGATCGATTGTATACTGTCTGTTTCAATTGAGCGGCGGAGCAGTGTACCGGGTCCAACGATAGTACTTTGCTCTTCGAACTCGGATAAAGAGAGCGGCCGCATTCTTTCCGCAAGAGGCGCTTCGTTGGACAGGTTATCCTCAAGAGCGTTAAGAAACAGATTATCCACCGGCAGAACCCCCATTCCAAAATAATAGTTGAATACTTTTTTATAATTATATCTTAAACAAGTGGGAATCAGGAAGGTCCAACCAGTCAATTATTATTACAGCCGGTTGATTTGTATCAACCGGCTGTAATAAGTTGGAAAAAGTCACCGCCCAATCTGGTTAAACTACAAATTTTACTTTTGCCTTCTGTTGAAACATCAACCAGTCCGAGGGCGAAAAGCTGCATAACCACATGATCCAAAACGGCTCGTTTTACTCTGGCTGTTAATGATAGATCTTCTTTGTTCATACTTCCTTCTTCTACTAGAGCTTTTAAAACACGTTCGGCTTCTCCGGGCAATCGGTCGTTTACTTTCGTAAAGTATTCCGGCAGGCTGATTTCTGTCATGGTCTCACCTCCTAATCGCAGGTAATGAAGTTTTGTTAATAGTATGGTCATTTTTCTAACGAAATAATACTTTTTTTAACGATTGATTTCTTAAAAATATTTTTTCACTTCACCTTCGCTTAACTGCTGTCGCTGCGCTTAAGCAAGTCGTTCGCTAATGAAAACGCTGTGCTGCAGGGTTGTTTTATTTGTTCATCATGATTAGAAGAAAATTTAAAACCCCCAGCTTACGGTAAAGCAGGGGGTTTTAGGATTTGGTTATGTTGTCAAGGTTACGGTATTAAATACCTGTGTTATAAGCGGATTAAAACGTTGTTTCTTTTTATAAGTGTTTTTCGATGATTTTTTTTAGGTCGTTTTTTGTTTTATAACCTACTGAACGTTCTACTTCCTGATTTTTCTTGAACAAAATTATTGTTGGAATGCTTGATACTTTATGGTTGACAGATATGTTGGGGTTCTCGTCAACGTTTATCTTGGCAACCTGGACTTTTCCTTCATATTCTTTGGCTACTTCTTCTACTACCGGCCCGAACATTTTACAGGGTCCGCACCAGGACGCCCAGAAATCAACCAGTACAGGTGTGTCAGTGGAGCCTAAAAAAGAGTTGAAGCTATCTTCACTTAAAACCTTGATTTTTTCATCGGCCATAATTTTCCCACCTTTCAAAAGCTGCCACATTTTTCATAACAAGCAAATTATATGCTTTTTTAAATTGCTTTGTCAATAAGAAACCCCACCAATGCCGTGATTACCCAAGTTTTCTGAACCCAGTCTAACTAGGTGGGTGTCCTCCTGACTGCTTTTTGTGTCCAAAATAACAGGCGTACAAGCCGCACTCAGAGCCGGACTCCCTTTTGATCTTGTTGGATCAAAACTTCAAAGCAACCACGCACATAGCAGGGTATTTCATGTATTTATTATGTTAGCACACCGGGTATTACTTTGCAAGTGGCAACAAATCAGCCTGCTGCGGCAGGCTGCAGACTATGCAAACATTTTTAAAAGCAGGAGTTTAAAGCACAAAGAGGGAATACTAATTGACGTAAAAAATCTTGTCATAGGGTGTAAAAAATGATCGTTACCAGGCTGGAAAAAGGTTATGTTCAGGTTTATACTGGGAATAGCAAGGGAAAGACTACGGCAGCTTTGGGTTTGGCCTTCAGGGCAATGGGCTGTGGCTTAAGGACGTATATGGGGCAGTTTATGAAGGGGGCGCCCAGTTCTGAAATAGTATCTGCCGGGATGGTCAGTGGATTTATTACCATCGAACAGTTTGGCCGGGGGGCTTTATTCAGTTCCTTGAACCTCCCTTCTGCGGATGATTTTAAGTTGGCAGGGGCAGGAATTGATAAAATTAGAGCAGCTATGTTTTCAGGCGAATACAGCATTGTTATCCTGGATGAAATAAATACGGCCATTTTTTTCAAACTGGTGGAACTAAAAGATGTCCTTAAACTGATTAGGGAAAAACCCGGACATCTTGAACTGGTCTTAACGGGAAGAAACGCGCCTCCCGAGCTTATTCAAGAAGCTGATCTGGTAACCGAAATGGTTGAGATCAAACATTATTATCAGAAAGGTATCTTACCCAGAGAGGGTATTGAGCGGTAAAGGGTATTTATGAAGGAACGTGTTTTACATTTATTAAAACAGTCATGTCCGGAGTTTATTTCAGGTGAAATTATCTGCAGGAATTTAGGAATTTCCCGTACAGCCGTTTGGAAACATATCCAGACTTTACGGTCAAGCGGGTACGGGATTGCAGCCCTGCCGCACGCAGGTTACCGGTTGCTTAGCGTGCCTGATCGCCTTTATCCGGAAGAAATCCGCGATGGCCTGGGGACGGAGTTTATCGGCAGGCAAGTTTATTATTATGAACATGCAATCTCAACAAATGAAACAGCAAGGGAACTGGCGGACCGCGGTTGTCCCGACGGCGCCTTGGTAATTGCCGAGGAACAGTCGGGAGGAAGAGGCCGTTTGGGGAGGAAATGGTTTTCTCCGTATGGAAAAGGGATTTGGTGCTCAATTATTCTCTATCCGCCGGTTAACCCTTCGGACGCTCCCCCGCTTACTATGCTGGGGGCAGTAGCAGTGGCAAGGGCTATCCGGAAAGTTGCTCATGTTGAAGCAGGGATTAAATGGCCTAACGACGTTTTACTTGATGGAAAGAAGATTTGCGGTATTCTTTCAGAAATGAACGCTGAGATAGAACGGATCAATTACCTGGTTATCGGAATAGGCATGAACGTAAATGTTGAAGAATTTCCTGAAGAACTGGAAGAGACCGTCACTTCTTTGAAAATATATACCGGCCAGCCTGTTAAAAGAACGGTTTTACTTCAGGAAATTCTAAAGGAAATCGAACAGCTGTATAAATTATGGCTGCAGAACGGATTTCAGCCGGTTTTGCGTTTTTGGAAAGAGATGTGCGTTATGTTAAATCGAATGGTCAGGGTAAACGGCATTAAAGATGTCATAGAAGGTTGGGCTGAAGACGTTGATGAACACGGCAATCTAATCCTTCGCCTTGGGGACGGCAGTTTGAAAGGATTGGTTGCGGGAGATGTTTCCCTTCAGGGAGGATTTGATCTGCAAGCAGGCAGGAGGGAGGGTTCCTCGTTATGATTCTGGTTTTTGATGTAGGGAACACAAATATTGTGCTTGGAGTTTATAAGGGGAAGGAACTGCTTAATCACTGGCGTCTTTCTACGCTTTCCTCGCGTACCGCTGACGAATACGGCATGCTGCTGCGGGACCTGCTTACTTCGGCAGGTATATCCCTGGAAGAGATCGAAGATTTAGTCATCTCTTCGGTTGTCCCGCCGTTGATGTTTTCACTTGAACAGGTGGCGCATAAATATTTCGGGGTTATTCCTTTGGTTATTGGACCGGGTATTAAAACAGGTCTGGCTATACATTATGATAATCCCAGGGAAGTCGGAGCTGACCGGATTGTAAACGCTGCTGCGGGTTATGAGCTTTATGGCGGGCCCTTGGTGATTGTTGATTTTGGCACGGCAACAACTTTTTGCGCCATTTCAGCTAAAGGAGAATATCTTGGCGGCGCGATTACACCAGGAGTCGGGATTTCTACAGAGGCTCTTTTTATAAGGGCTGCCAAGTTGCCTAGAGTTGAGTTTGTGCGCCCGCCTTCAGTTATCGGGAAAAATACTGTGCACAGCATTCAATCGGGTATTGTTTACGGTTTTGCGGGTCAGGTGGACGAGATCGTCAGGCGTATGAAAAAGGAACTGGGAGGCAGCGCTTTTGTTCTTGCCACAGGAGGGCTGGCAGAATTAATTGCTCAGGAAGCAAGCACTATTGACAAGGTGGATCCGCTGCTTACCTTGACCGGACTGCGGATCATCTATGAACGTAATCGGTAATGTCAGGCTCGTCAACCAGGTTATAGCGGCTCCTATGGCAGGAATTAGCGACCGGGCTTACCGGATCCTGGCAAAAGAAGCTGGCTGCGCTTTGGTTTGCACTGAGATGATCAGCGATCAGGCTCTTTTATACGGCAACCCAAGGACTTTATTTCTTTTGGATCATACAGGTGAATCAGGTCCTTTGTCAGTCCAGATTTTCGGTTCTGACCCCGAGAATATGGCCAAAGCTGCAAAAATTATTGAGAATGCGGGAGCTGATCTAATTGACCTGAATATGGGCTGCCCTGTGCCAAAAGTTGTTCGAAACGACGCCGGCGCAGCCCTGATGAGAAATCCGGAACTGGCCGCCCGGATTATCCGGGAAGTTGTTTCCGCCGTAAATGTTCCTGTAACTGTGAAGATGCGTAAGGGGTGGGATGAAGGTTCGGTTAATGCCGTGGAGATGGCGCTTTTGGCGGAAGATGCCGGCGCTGCGGCGATAACAGTTCATGGACGCTTCAGGTCCCAATACTACACCGGACGGGCTGACTGGGGAATCATCAAGGCGGTGAAAGATGTATTAACTATTCCTGTTATCGGTAATGGTGATATTCAAACACCGGCAGACGCCAGGCAGATGCTGGACGAAACAGGCTGTGACGCCGTAATGATCGGCAGGGCGGCCCTTGGCAATCCCTGGATCTTCTCAAGAACGATTCATTTTTTATCTACAGATGAACTTCTTCCATCCCCATCAATTTATGAAAAGCTCAATACTGCTTTAAGACACCTGGACCTTGTTTCCCAAAGTAAAGGCGACAAAATTGCCCTTCTGGAAATGCGTAAACACGCGGCCTGGTACATCAGGGGTTTACCGGGAGCTGCTTTGATGCGGCAAAAAATTAACTGTGCAGAATCCGTTAAGGAACTTGCTGTTTTGCTCTCGCAAGATTTGGTAAAGGTGAATAATTATTAAAGTTCACCTTGACAAAGAAACGGGCGCTTCTTATAATGTGTCTAAAAATAACAAGCAAGGCACTGCTAAAGAAAGCAGTGCTTTCGAACTAATTACGGGTTTTAGTCTGGCATAAAGTAGCGCAGTATGCATATATTGTGACGAAAAGCCTGAATATAACTGGAGAGTAAAGCTTGTGAAAAAGGAAAAAGGTAAAGAGGTGCTCCTTACTCCAACGGGGTTAAGAAAGCTGGAAGAAGAACTGGACATATTAAAGTCTCTTCGGCGGCGGGAAGTAGCTCAAAGGATTAAGCAGGCCAGGGAGTTCGGAGATCTTACTGAGAATTCCGAATATGAAGACGCTAAAAATGAGCAGGCTTTTATTGAAGGCCGAATTCTCACTTTAGAAAAAATTCTGCGGAATGCCCGGATTATTGACGGGGAATCGGCGGCGACAGGAGAAGTTGGAGTGGGTTCAACCGTTGTCTTGAGAGATATGGAAGACGGCGGCGAGTTTGAATATACAATCGTCGGCTCGGTGGAAACCGATCCGATGGACAAGAAGATTTCCAATGAATCTCCGGTTGGCAGGGCCATCCTGGGCAAACGCAAGGGAAACGTTGTCGAAATCAGCGTCCCGGCCGGGCTTGTTAAATTTGAAATCATGGATGTTTCCTAAACTCTTATTTTAAGGAGAGAAACCAATGGAGCAGCCCGGGGCGGGAAATATTGTGGGACAAGACTGTTCTTTTTCGCATGAGGACGAAAATGAAACCTTTTACCTGCGGGGTTTAAAGCTGGCCCAAATCAAGGAAAAGGGAATAAACCCGTATGGGGAACGTTTTGAAAGAACCCACCTTGCTGAAGAAATCAAGGAAAACTACGAGATCTGCCAGGGGCAGCAGGTGGTTATTGCCGGGCGTTTGATGGCAAAACGCGGTCATGGCAAAGCAACTTTTGCTGATTTGCAGGATTTGTCCGGCCGCATTCAGATTTACCTTCGGTCCAACGAAATCGGTGAAGAATTTTACGCTCTTTTTGGGAAAGTGGATCTTGGCGACATTCTGGGTGTGGAGGGAAGCGTTTTTAAAACCCGTCTCGGAGAAGTGACCATTGCAGTAAAAAGCTTTGTTATTCTGTCCAAATGCCTGCGCACACTCCCCGAAAAATGGCACGGTTTAAAAGATATCGAACTTCGTTACCGGCAGCGCTACCTAGACCTCATCGTAAATCCGGATGTTAAGAAAACTTTTATCATAAGAAGCAAAATAATCCAGGCGATTAGAAGATTTCTTGAAAACAGAGGTTTTCTGGAAGTCGAGACTCCGATGATGCACCCTATTCCGGGAGGCGCCGCCGCCCGGCCTTTCATTACTCACCACAACACGCTTGACATCGATCTTTACCTTCGGATCGCCCCTGAGCTGTATTTAAAACGGCTGTTGGTCGGGGGCTTTGAAAAAGTTTATGAAATTAACCGGAATTTCAGAAACGAAGGTATTTCTACAAAGCATAATCCCGAATTTACAATGCTGGAACTTTACCAGGCGTACGCGGACTATGCGGATATGATGAATTTGACTGAAGAATTAATAAATACTATAGGCCAAGAAGTTTTGGGCAGCGCAAAGATTGACTGGGAAGACCTGGAAATCAACCTGTCTCCTCCCTGGAAAAGATTATCTATGTCCGAAGCCGTAAAGGAA
>DMZI01000032.1:22501-36214 GCA_003485325.1 Desulfotomaculum sp. | reverse complement strand
CGCATTAGAGTGTAAAGGCATAAGGGAGCTTGACAGCGAGACACACAGGTCGAGCTGGGACGAAAGTCGGGCTTAGTGATCCGGCGGTTGCGAGTGGAAGTGCCGTCGCTCAACGGATAAAAGCTACCCCGGGGATAACAGGCTTATCTCCCCCAAGAGTTCACATCGACGGGGAGGTTTGGCACCTCGATGTCGGCTCATCGCATCCTGGGGCTGGAGTAGGTCCCAAGGGTTGGGCTGTTCGCCCATTAAAGCGGTACGTGAGCTGGGTTCAGAACGTCGTGAGACAGTTCGGTCCCTATCCGTCGCAGGCGCAGGAAACTTGAGAGGATCTGTCCCTAGTACGAGAGGACCGGGATGGACAGACCTCTGGCGTACCAGTTGTTCCGCCAGGAGCAGCGCTGGGTACCCATGTCTGGAGCGGATAAGCGCTGAAAGCATCTAAGTGCGAAACCCACCTCAAGATAAGGTTTCCCACCCATTTGAAGGGTGAGATGTGAGAGGTAAGTTCTAAGTTCTCACACCTTTTACATCTCACCTTTCGGTGGGGTAAGACCCCTGGTAGACTACCAGGTAGATAGGCCAGGAGTGTAAGCCGGGCAACCGGTTGAGCGGACTGGTACTAATAGGTCGAGGACTTGACCTTAAAATGGTTATCTTCAGTAAAGGTAAAAAGTAACTTGTGCTGTGAAATTTTGAGAGAATCCAAATAGAATAAATTTTCCGGTGACAATAGCGGAGGGGAAACACCCGTTCCCATCCCGAACACGGCAGTTAAGCCCTCCAGCGCCGATGATACTTGGGTCGAGGACCCTGGGAAAGTAGGACGTTGCCGGATCTAATTTTGGTCCTGCGAGTTCGCGGGACTTTTTAATTACTATCGGAGATGTTTAGGATGTCCAATCAAAAACAGGCCTTGGGGCGCCGGGGAGAAGATGAAGCGGCTTCTTACCTGAAAAAACAGGGATACATTTTGCTGCAGCGTAATTATAGATGCCTTCTTGGTGAGATAGATATAATCGCCAAAGAAGGTAGGACTCTGGTTTTTATAGAAGTCCGCGCCCGCAGTTCCGACAGGTTTGGAATGCCTCAGGAAAGCGTCAACCGTAGTAAAATTTTAAAAATATATAAAGTTGCCCAGTATTACCTTAAAGCTGTGCAGAAAGAAGAGGAGCCGGTGCGGTTTGACATGCTGGCTTTGCTGTTTGATATAGAAGATCAGCTTGTGCAGTTAGAACATATAAAAGGCGCCTTTTAGCTTTTTAATGGTTGATCAGTTGTCAAATGAATTATTTTTCAAGAGGTATAAAAACCAGGTTTACCGGCAGGTAAGACCCTGACGGCGGAATGAAGGACAGGGTTTTCCGCTCCCCCGGAAGAAGAACGTCGATCAGAGCGCCATTCTCTGATGGTTTAAGCATGCCGGCGTCAGGCAGGTAAAATAACTGATTGTCCCAAATACCGGCGCCTTCAAAGACGCCTCCCCGGGCAGAAAAGATAACTCCGGTTTTATATTTTGATTCAATGGTAATTTCGTAAAGCACCCCATAGTCATTTTCAGTATTGCCAAAATCATCTTTTCCGTCAGCAATGATTAGGCGTGACATTTCGGGGCTGTCCAGTTTGACAGATATTAAACGGGAGCCCACCGGAAATATGCCGCGGAAATGTTCTTCATCTTCCGGAAGTATATTCAGCAGTTCATAATTTGATAAAAAATCCGGGCTGCTTGCAGCCACAACCGAAAACAGAATATTGCGGTTTGTTTTTACGTCAAACAAACCGTCTATGCACTGGCCGGCAGGTATGGACCCCGTGGTGTACAAAATTCTTCTTTCGCCGGGCTGAATGGTTACTTTGGTTAAGTGGTCTGAAGCAAGGTAACGGTAAACAGCCACCCTTCCTGTATACATGGCTTCGCCGGGACCGCTGGTTCCCTGTTTGGCGATTGTTATCTGATCGGCCTCGGAACCGTTATTCGTAGCCACCAGGTAAACATATTTATTTACAGTTGTTCCGTTTAGGTGATGGTAACAAATACGGGCCGGACCTAAAATATCACTCATAAACAACACCCCGTCTTCGGTAATTATTTCCGGGCTGTCGCTTAAAAAAACTTTTTCACTGCCCTCCCTTGTATCAACCGGATTAACTGTCTGCAGACCGGCAACCTGAATATGCGACATATCCAATGATTCCCCGGGGACGGGATAAGTAAAATTATAAGTTAATTCGTCCATCAGCACTTGATCAGTGATGGTAATAATTGCGTAAAAAGGTTCGCTCCAGGCTTTATGGCTGTCCTGGACCCGCAGAGAGACTCTATTTATCCCCGGCTTGAAAAAGGCGCGTTTTTTTCCTGTCCACTCCCAGTTTATTATTTTATCGCCATCAGGATCATAGCTTGAATCGATATATTCTACTGTCTCTCCCTGGTCGAATACGGTTTTAGCGAGGTTAAAACGCGCTAACGGCGGCTGGTTGGGCGGTGGCGGAAGTGTTATGTGAATTTCCTTGGTCTGGGAGAGATAGGCCACACGGGCCCCTAATGCCTCACTTATAAAACGTAAGGGGATTAAAGAGGAATTCTCAATTATTACAGGCGGAGAAACGATGGTTTGGGGGTCGCCATTGATATATACCTGATTGTTTCCAACTTCCAGACAGATCTTTTTGCCGGAAGCAATGATAAATATTTTTTTGGTATCCTGTTCCCATTTAACTTCTGTTTTTAAACCTTCAGCTATAAACCGCAGGGGTACCAGGGTAATTTCTTTTTGAATTACCGGCGCTGCCGGCAGTTGAACAGCCTTCCCAGCTATGAAAGCCTGTTTTTCTCCAGGCTTTAAGACGATTTCCAGGGAAGATTCAGCCCCGGCTAGGGCGCTGTGCTCCCAAATTGATGTAAAGAGCAGGAGAATAAGAAAAAATAATAAGTGTTTCTGAATCATTGCCCTTGCTTCACTCCATGAGTTTTCTGCACTGTCCCGGCATTTACTGGTATGATTGCACTATTATAACAAATACTATCTAATTATGGTAGAAGAGGATAAAAATATTACTAAGAGATCAAATAAGTAAAGATAGGCTAAAAATGAGGCAGATGGCCTATTGCCCGGGAACAGGCGGCCGACGTTAATAATAATAATAAAAATAAGTTTTTCCGGGTAAATTCAAAACATTAACAAGAACTCATCCGGCAGCGGTTAAGACATATCAAACTGTTTGTTGATGATAGTTTTTTGCTTGCTAAAATATATGTAAAGTGGTTATAATAGATATAGTTAAAGTTAGTCAAGGTTTAACTTAAAGCAGTTCGAGTTTTGCGAGGTGGTGAACGTAGTGCCAAGCATTTCAGAAACTATTGAAGAACATTTAAAGAACTTATTAGCCCAGAGCAAGCGCGGCGCTATTGAAATCCAGCGCAATGAAATGGCAGTTTTTTTCAACTGTGTCCCTGCTCAGATTAATTATGTATTAACCACCCGTTTTACTGTTGACCATGGTTTTATTGTAGAAAGTAAAAGGGGTGGCGGAGGCTATGTCCGCATATTAAAACTGCCTCTGGGAAAAGAAATTGAAACCATTTCCTATCTGTACGGTTTAATCGGAGAGAGATTGTCCAGCAGGAGGGCGGTGGGTATAATTCAGTACCTTCTGGGAGAGGGACTGATTACTGAAAGAGAAGCCGGACTGATGATTGCGGCTGTGAGCCGGAATGCTCTCAAGGCAAATTTGCCGGGCCGCGATCAGCTCACGGCGTCTGTTTTAAAAGCTATGATTCTTGCTGTTCTGCGGGACAATAAATAAAAATATTTAAAAAGGGGTATGCAAAAGTAATGGAATGCGAGCGTTGTCACCAGCGTCCCGCTACAGTTCATTTAACGGAGATTATTAACAATACGAAAAAAACAATCCGTCTATGTGAAAACTGTGCGCGTAAAATTCAGGCGGAAAGCTTTGGCCAGATGCCGCAGATGAATCTGCACAGCTTTCTTTCCAGCCTTTTGAACAACGAGTTTTTCGGAGCTGCGGCTTCTCCGGCGCAAGAGGATGTATCCGAGAAAACAAGGTGCTCATCCTGCGGGATTACGGAATCAATGTTTATCAAACAGGGTCTGCTTGGTTGCGGCGCCTGCTACCGCAGTTTTAGCGGGCGTCTTGAACCCGTGCTGAGAAGAATACATGGTGCAGCCCGTCATACCGGCAAGGTTCCCGAGCGCTCCGGGGGGAAAGCAAGGATTATAAATAAAATTGACAATTTGAAGACCAGGCTCCGGGAAGCGATCAGCCGTGAGGAATTTGAGCAGGCGGCCCTGCTGCGGGATGAAATCAGGGGACTGGAAAACGACTTGAAAAAGGAGTAGGATATATGTCCTTAAAACAGATATTAAAGGATGCCCACAGTTCCTGGATGGATGGGCAGGGGCGGGAATCAGATATAATAATCAGCAGCCGGATTCGAATTGCAAGGAATCTGGCCAATCTGCCCTTTCCTCATTTATTATCTTTTGAACAGGCTGATCAGGTCATCTCTTCGGTTGAAGATGTGATCAGGAAAAATTCACTTCTTAATAAAACGGATAATTTTGAATTAACCAGGATGACGGATTTGCCGCCTGTGGAAAGGCAGATATTGGTTGAAAAGCATCTCATCAGCCCTGATCTGCTTGACGATTTTCAAAAAAAAGCCGTTGCTATAAGGGAAGATGAAATTTTAAGTGTGATGATCAACGAAGAAGATCATTTAAGGCTCCAGTGCCTTATGGCCGGACTTAACCTGGACGAAGCGTGGAGTATGATCAACCTGCTTGATAATGAGTTGGAAGCAGGCCTGGATTACAGCTTCGACGAACACCTGGGTTATCTGACCGCCTGTCCGACAAATGTGGGTACGGGTATACGGGCTTCAGTCATGCTGCACCTTCCCGGGCTGGTGAAGATCAACCAGATTAAAAGCGTTTTATTTACCATTAATAAACTCGGTCTGGCAGTCCGCGGTTTGTATGGGGAAGGTACAGAAGCTTCAGGCAACCTTTTCCAGTTTTCAAATCAAATAACACTTGGTCAGACGGAAGAAGATATCATAACAAACCTGATTTCTGTTGCCAGGCAGCTGCTCAATCAGGAAAGGGCGGCCAGGGAGGCTTTGTTCAAACAGCGCCGCGAGCAGATGGAGGACCGTGCCGGAAGAGCTTACGGGTTGCTGAAACATGCCCATCTGATGTCTGCTGACGAGGTAATGCAATTGTTATCCGATTTCAGGCTTGGTATTGATCTTGGTTTTATTAAGAATATCCCGGCCAATCTGGTCAGTGAGCTTATTGTATTGACTAAACCGGCATTTTTAATTAAACAAGCCGGTAGAGATCTGACTCCCTTTGAGTGTGATCTGTACCGGATGAAAATGATCAGGGAAAAGCTTGCTCAGGTTGAGCAGGCATAAGAATATTGGGGGGAATTAAAATGTTTGCCCGTTTTACACAACGTGCTCAAAAAGTATTGTATTTAGCTCAGGAAGAAGCTAAAAGGCTAAATTATCCGTTTGTCGGCACTGAACATTTATTATTGGGATTAATCGGGGAAGGTGAAGGTGTCGCCGCCCGTGCCCTGGCCTCTTTGGGAATTGAGGCTGACAGAGTAAGAACAATGGTTGAGGAAATGGTTGAAAAGGTCGTTCAGGGTCCTGCTTCGAGCGAGATGACGCTGACGCCGCGGGCCAAACGGGTATTGGAACTGGCAGTAGATGAAGCCCGCAGGATGGGGCATAATTATGTGGGAACCGAACACCTTCTCCTGGGGCTGATCCGTGAAGGTGAAGGCGTTGCCGCGCAGGTTCTTAACTCTTTTGGGGCCGACCAGGAAAAAGTCAGGCAAATCATCTTTCAAATGCTGGGGAGCAGCCCCGCGCAGGGGCAGCCGCAAACAAGAAATGGCCCGGCGTCCAACACTCCCAGCCTTGACCGTTACAGCAGGGATTTGACCGCTCTCGCTCAGGAAGACAAGCTTGACCCTGTAGTGGGCCGCGAGAAAGAGATTGAAAGGGTAGTCCAAATTTTAAGCAGGCGCACAAAAAACAACCCGGTGCTGATCGGTGAGCCCGGGGTGGGCAAAACTGCCATAGCCGAGGGTTTGGCGCAGCGCATAGTAAGCGGCAATGTCCAGGAGATATTGCTGAACAAACGGGTGGTAACTTTGGACCTGCCCTCTATGGTAGCCGGCACAAAATACCGCGGTGAATTTGAGGAGCGCATTAAAAAAGCTGTTGAAGAAATTATTAAGGCCGGCAACATTATCGTCTTTATCGACGAACTGCATACGCTTATCGGCGCCGGGGCGGCGGAAGGAGCGATAGACGCCGCCAACATTTTAAAACCCGCGCTGGCCAGAGGTGAGCTGCAGTGTATCGGCGCAACCACTCTTGACGAATACCGGAAGCATATCGAAAGAGATCCTGCTTTGGAGCGCAGGTTCCAGCAGATAAAAGTAAGCGAGCCGACTGTTGACGAGACAATAGAAATTTTGAAGGGGTTAAGAGATAAATACGAGGCTCATCACCGGGTGCGCATTACTGATGAGGCCCTTAACGCAGCGGCGCGTCTGTCTGACCGGTACATTACCGATCGTTTTCTGCCTGACAAAGCTATTGATCTTATTGACGAGGCCAGTTCGAGGGTGAGGCTTCAGGCTTTTACCGCTCCTCCGGGGATCAAGGAAATGGAAAAGCATCTTGAAGAAACAAACAAAGAAAAAGAAGCGGCCATAAATAACCAGGAATATGAAAAAGCTGCCCAGCTTCGGGATCAGGAACAGCAGATTAAAAAGGATTTAGAGGCAATGAAAGAGGCCTGGAAGACGCAAAAGCGCGGCGAGGAACTGGTAGTCGGAGAAGAAGATATTTCTCAAATTGTGAGCAGCTGGACAGGCGTTCCGGTAAAAAAACTTGCCGAGGAAGAATCAGAAAGGCTGCTTCATCTGGAGGAACTGCTTCATAAAAGGGTCATTGGCCAGGAGGAAGCGGTCCAGGCAGTTTCCAGAGCTATCCGCCGGGCCAGGGCGGGTTTGAAAGATCCAAAACGACCCATTGGTTCATTCATCTTTCTTGGACCTACAGGTGTTGGCAAGACTGAACTGGCCCGGGCTTTGGCCGAAGTCCTGTTTGGCGCCGAAGATCTCCTGATCCGCCTGGATATGAGTGAGTATATGGAAAGGTTTGCAGTATCCAGGCTGATCGGAGCGCCTCCCGGTTACGTGGGATATGACGAAGGCGGGCAGCTTACCGAATCTGTGCGGCGAAAACCATATTCGGTTTTGCTGCTTGATGAAATTGAAAAAGCCCATCCGGATGTTTTCAATATTCTCCTTCAGGTGCTTGAGGACGGCCGCTTGACCGATTCCAAGGGGCGTGTTGTCGACTTCAGAAATACAGTAATCATTATGACTTCAAATGTCGGGGTACAGACGCTCCGCCGCGAGGGGACGCTTGGTTTTCACACTGCGGATGATCAGCAGGCCGGTTATGAAAGAATGAAAGGGAAAATTACAGATGAGTTGAAACGGACCTTCCGGCCTGAATTTTTAAACAGGATTGATGAGCTTATCGTATTTCACGTCCTCAGCTCTGAACACATTAAAGAGATTGTCGGCCTGATGATTGAAGATGTTGCCAAACGCATGAAAGAAAACGAGGTTGAAATTAGTGTCACCGAAGCCGCTAAAGAATGGCTCGCCAGGGAAGGCTTTGATGAGGCATACGGCGCAAGGCCGCTGCGGAGGGCCATCCAGCGTCAGGTTGAGGACAGTCTGTCTGAAGAACTGCTTCGCGGTACTTTTTCACGCGGCGACAAAGTGATCATTGATATAAAGGATGGAAAGATAGTGGTTTTGCCGTTAAGGTCATAAGTAGTTAGAAAAATTCTTAATTTGTATTAACTGCTGCGATAAATTCTGGATGAATCAGTAGAATTAAGTTACAATAAAAATACAATAAAAATACAATAAAAATGTTTTTAACTGGAGAGCCCGTGAATGGCCGTTAAAACGACTTTTTATTGCCAGGAATGCGGATACCAGTCACACAGGTGGCTGGGCCGCTGTCCTGGCTGCAGTTCCTGGAATACCTTATTAGAGGAACCGGGACCGGCTGCAGCTAATTCGGCTGTTTTGCCGGGCGCTTTGCCTGTGATCATATCTGAAATTCAGACGGAAGCGGAGGAAAGGTTTTCATCCGGCATAGAAGAGCTTGACAGGGTCTTGGGAGGTGGAATCGTTAATGCCTCGGTCGTTTTGCTGGGCGGAGATCCGGGCATCGGCAAATCCACGCTGCTGCTTCAGGCTGCCGAACGGGTAAGCAACAGCGGACGGCGGGTTCTCTATGCCTCAGGTGAAGAATCGGTTCAGCAGATACAATTGCGTGCGCAGCGTTTAAAGGCGACCGGCCGTGAACTGTACCTGGTTTTTGAAACGGATATAAACAGGCTTGAACAGCATATCATCGACCTGGCGCCCGCCCTTGTGGTAGTTGATTCGATTCAAACTGTTTTTAAAAGTGAAATCAGTTCGGCGCCGGGGAGCGTCGGCCAGGTGCGCGAGTGTACGATGCAGCTGATGAGGCTTGCCAAAGACAAGGGCGTAAGTATTTTTATAGTTGGTCATGTCACAAAAGAGGGTGTTCTTGCAGGCCCGAGGCTCCTGGAGCATATAGTTGACACTGTGCTTTACTTTGAAGGGGAAAGGCACCAGTTCTACCGTATCCTAAGGGCATGTAAAAACAGGTTTGGTTCGACAAATGAAATTGGTGTTTTTGAAATGTGCGGGGACGGTTTAACTGAGGTCAATAACCCGTCGGCTTTCTTTATGATGAACTACCACAAAGCCCCCTTGCCGGGAACAGTCGTTGTCCCGGTGCTGGAAGGGACAAGACCGCTGCTTGTTGAGATCCAGGCTCTTGTAGCGCCGGCTGCTTTTGGCGCGCCGCGCAGGATGACGGCAGGAGTTGATTACAACCGGGTAGTTTTACTGGCGGCAGTTCTCGAAAAAAGGGCGGGGCTGCCTTTAGCCGGTTATGATATTTATGTAAAAGCAGTCGGCGGGGTTCATCTTGATGAACCTGCCGTTGATTTGGGTATAGCTCTGGCTATAGCTTCAAGTTATCGTGATCGCGCAGTTGACCCTTCTCTTGTAACCATTGGAGAGGTGGCATTGACAGGTGAGATAAGGCCTGTCAGCGGGATTTCCAAAAGAATTAATGAAGCTGTAAAATTGGGTTTCACAAAGTGCCTGGCGCCGTTAAACAACGCATCTTTAATAAACGAGCCAGGTATGATTATAACAGGTGTTGAAACCATGTCTGAAGCTATGGAAACAGCCTTGGGGGTGTAACTTAAAATGAAGGAAGACAAGTCCGAAGAAAAACTATTAAAGATGCTGAGAACTGTAGCGCCGGGAACACTTTTAAGGGAAGGTCTGGATAATATCTTAAAAGCCAATACCGGCGGCCTGATCATTCTGGGTGACGGCCAGGAGATTATGGATATTTCAGAGGGTGGTTTTGCGGTCAATGCTGACTTTAGCCCCGCGAGTCTATATGAACTGGCAAAAATGGACGGAGCTATAATCTTAAGTTCAGACGCCAAGCGAATTCTGGCGGCAAATACACAGCTTATTCCAAACTTAAGTATCCCATCCACCGAAACCGGAATCAGGCACCGGACAGCCGAACGCGTTGCCAGGCAAACAAGCGCTATGGTTATCTCCATATCACAGCGGCGTAACGTAGTTACCATCTACAAAGGAAATCTGAAATACGTTTTACGCGATCTGGGAGTTATTCTTACCAAGGCGAACCAGGCTGTTCAAACACTCGAAAAATACCGTATTGTGCTTGATAAGGTGGTCAATGAGCTGGGTATCCTAGAGTTTGAAGATTCCGTGACGCTTATTGATGTGGCAAGGTATATTCAGCGTGCTGACATGGTACTGCGCGTTGTCGGCGAAATTGAAAAATATGTCAGCGAACTTGGTACAGAAGGCCGCCTGATTACCTTGCAAATGGAAGAACTGGTCAGCAATGTCGAGCCGGAAGGCTTACTGATCATACAGGACTACGCTGCTGCCGTAGGAGATAAAACACCTGTTCAGATTATGGATATAATTAATAGCTGGCCGGCAGAGGACCTGCTTGATTTTTCACTGATCATACGCACACTTGGATACCCTGGAAACGTGGGTGCTCTGGATCAAATAGTTTCCCCTCGCGGATACCGCATTTTAAGCAAAATTCCACGGCTGCCCTTGCCGGTCATAGAAAACCTGGTCAGAGAATTCGGGGTTTTGAAAAATATCCTCAATGCTACTATTCAGGAATTGGATGAAGTCGAAGGCATAGGCGAAGCGCGAGCCCGTTCAATAAAGGAAGGACTGTCCCGTTACCGCAAACAGCTTTTCCAGGAAAGGCATTTTTAATTTAAGCAAGGTTAAAAATGCCGAGGATTTTAAGCTGCTTCTGCTCCTTAACTAAAACATCGTTCAGGTCCAGTTCAAGCAGTTCGCATAATGCAGCCAGATAAAAAAGGGACCGTCCAACAGCTGTTTCCAGTGTTTCCCGACAGTCCTCACATATTTCTCCTATAAGGTGGGATTCCAGAATATTTTTTAAATCAGCAAGCAAAACTTCCGAGGGTATTTCCTTTTTACCGGCCTGAATCTTAAGGCAACCGCAGCC
Organism: Desulfotomaculum sp.; assembly: GCA_003485325.1. Lineage (GTDB taxonomy): Bacteria > Bacillota > Desulfotomaculia > Desulfotomaculales > Nap2-2B > 46-80. The sequence goes on along the minus strand of DMZI01000032.1, from coordinate 25,491 downwards.
GGTTACCGCTTTCGTAACGGCTCTGGTAAGCCTTGCATTTGCTTCCTGGATCTGGGAAAGAACGTCAAGGACACTTCTATTGCAGATCAGCACCTCTGAAACCGTATTTTGAAATTCGCTGTAAATTAAGTTTTTTACCATAACGGTTTCGCTCCTTGCTGTTTTTTTATAAGTATAGCTTGAATCGAAAGTCCTGTCAAATGTTTAAAAATTATAAATTTAACAATCAGGAGCAATCCTTAAGAAGAATGCGCTAACCTTCGTTTTATTTGACAAAGGTTACAATGTATGTTATTATTTAATGAAAAAGAAAGTTAAAATTTCCCCCAAATAACGAGTTGTTCTCCTAAAAAAGGAGGTTGGCTGTTGTTTAAGATTGGTGATAAGGTTGTATATCCAATGCACGGCGCGGGGGTTATTGAGGCTATTGAGGAAAAAGAAGTCCTGGGAGAGAGAAATCAGTATTATATTCTTCGGCTCCCCGTAGGAGACATGAAAGTAATGGTACCGATTACGACTTCACGGGAAGCAGGTCTGCGGGAGGTTGTCGGTAAGGATGAAATAAAGAAGGTCTTCAGGGTTCTAAAGGGAACCTCTACGGTAATGTCAGCAAACTGGAACAGGCGTTACCGCGCTAACCTTGAAAAAATCAAAAGCGGTGATATTTTTGAGGTAGCTGAAGTTGTACGTAATTTAATACGGCGGGAAAAAGAAAAAGCCCTTTCTTCCGGCGAAAAAAAGATGCTGGAAAATGCACGCCAGATTTTGATAAGCGAACTGGCCCTGGCAATTGAGCTTGAGGAAGAAAAGACCAAATTTTTAATTGACAGCGCACTGGCCTAAAATAGTGGATAAAGATACGTCGGGGCAACCGGCGTATCTTTTGTTTTTTAGACAAAGTCCGACATTTTTTATATTGGACGTTGAACCGTAAAAAGGCTTATAATTAAAGGATAAACTATATGAAGGGCAAAGGAGGTGAAAAAGATGATCATAAGAAGGATAGTCTTTTTTCTAATTGCTGTTTTATTTGCTTTGGCTGGTCTGTATGCTTCATCCAGAATACTGGGGTTAGGTTTAATTCATGTTCGCGCTGACTGGTTACAGCTTCGCATCTGGATTCTTGCACTGGGAGCATTAATCGGGCTGATAGCGGGTTTGATTCTGGCGCCTTGGATTATGCGCGGTTCTAAGGGGATGGCAATTTTTATAGAGCAAAATTTGCAGAAAACACCGCTTCAAGATCTTATTGCGGGCGCAGTCGGTTTGATTATCGGACTAATAATTTGTAATTTAATCCGTAATATTTTAATGGTTATGGGAACCATTGGTATAGTTGCCTGGGTTTTAATCACTCTTTTCGTCTGTTATCTTGGAATCAGCATCGCGGTAAAAAGAAGAGAGGAATTAATAGGCATATTTAACAACCTGTCGCGTTTGGGAAAAGAAAAAGGCGTTAGGGGCGAGAGAAAGGCTGGGAGTCACAAACTCCTTGATACAAGCGTAATTATTGATGGACGCATTGCGGACCTTTGCGAAAGCGGTTTTCTGGAGGGGACATTGCTGGTTCCTGCTTTCGTACTTGAGGAGTTAAGGCACATTGCCGATTCTGAGGATGTGCTCAAGCGCAACCGCGGCAGACGCGGCCTGGACGTTTTAAATTCGGTCAGAAAGAATTCCAGGGTCAGAGTACAGATCTATGATAATAAAAGGAATTTGGAAAGTACGGGTGATGTGGATACAAGACTGGTTAAACTGGCCCAGCATATCGGAGCCAAAATCTTTACCAATGATTATAATCTGAATAAAGTAGCCGAGCTTCATGGTGTTGAGGTTCTAAATATAAATGAACTGGCCAATGCCATTAAGTCAGTTGTTTTGCCGGGGGAAGAAATGCAGGTTCAGGTAATTAAGGATGGCAAAGAAATAGGTCAGGGCGTTGCCTATCTGGATGACGGCACTATGATTGTAATCGACGGGGGCAAAAGGTACGTCGGGCAAACTGCCCATGTACTGGTAACCAGTGTTCTGCAAACCGCCGCGGGGCGGATGATTTTTGCAAAGCTTCGTCAGGATGAAAGCAATACCATGGCCAGGTACGATGAGGTGAATGTTCTTGGATAATGTTCTGGCTGTGGTGGTGGCTGCAGGCCAAAGCAGGAGAATGGGCGAAAATGTTAACAAAATGCTTTTACACGTAGCCGGACGTCCTGTTCTGTCTTATTCCCTGGCGGCGCTGCAGGAAGCGCCCTTTGTAAAAGGGTTTGTCCTGGTTGCGGGCGAAAGGGAATTAGAAACATACGTGACGCTTGCGGAGCAATGGGGCTGCACAAAAATGATCAGCCTGGTAAAGGGAGGTAAAACCCGGCAGGATTCAGTCTGGGAAGGGTTAAACGCCCTGCCTGCGGATACCCGGGTGATAATTGTTCATGACGGCGCCCGCCCCCTTGTTACGGTTAATCAGCTCGATCAGGTTGTCTCAGAGGCTCTGCGTTGGAATGCTGCAGCGCTGGCGGTTCCTGTAAAAGACACTGTCAAAGAGACCGGTATGGGAAATTTTGTTTCCCGAACCTTAAACAGAGAATCTTTATGGCTTGCTCAAACACCGCAAGCCTTTTCTTATTCACTTTTGATGGATGCCCACCGTAAAGCCCGCCGGGACCAAAGGACTGCCACCGATGACGCCGGCCTGGTGGAAGCGATGGGCGTCCCGGTAAAGATTATCGAGGGCTCGTATAGAAATATTAAAGTTACCACTCCCGAGGATTTGTCCATGATCGAATATTTCCTGCAGCATCGGGATAGACATTCATGCTGCTAACGAAGCGCCATCAGATGATGAAAATGCAGGTATTAAGCAAAACATCCAAAGAGCACGGTGTTGTCAATAGCGAACGACTTCGAAGCGCCGGTAACAGCAGCCGGCGAAGCGAGAGTAGCCGGACAGCGGTCCGAAACCAGCGGCACACTGGTAGTTTCTTGAAGAGGCT
>DMZI01000032.1:0-22409 GCA_003485325.1 Desulfotomaculum sp. | reverse complement strand
CACTGGTAGTTTCTTGAAGAGGCTGAATGAAATCAGAAGTATAATGGTGGCTATATTTTTTAAATTTACCTTGCCGCCTTTGCAGCGCCGCTAGTCCGGTCCGAAGCGAGCCGTGCTGCTGTTGGAGCGGAGCACCGGAGTAAGCGGTGACAATGCCGTGCCTATCGGACACTTATTTTCAGGACTGTTTGGGAGGATACGAATGTCACTAAGGGTGGGTTTTGGCTATGATGTACACAGATTGGTAACAGGCCGTCTCCTGATCCTGGGAGGGTTAACAATACCTTTTGAAAAGGGCCTGGATGGTCATTCGGACGCTGATGTGCTTATACATGCGGTAATGGATGCTCTTCTGGGAGCCGCGGGCGAAGGAGACATAGGAAGACACTTCCCCAATACCGATCCCGGTTACAAGGGTGTTTCGAGTCTTTTTTTGCTGGACGAGGTTGGGCGGATACTGACCAGGGAAGGGCTTTCAGTGGGTAATATAGATGCGGTTATAGCAGCGGAAAAACCAACCCTGGCCGGTTACCTTCCCTCAATGGAAAAGAAAATTGCCGGTATCCTGGCAATCAGCAACAAACAAGTAAACGTAAAGGCGACTACGACTGAAGGGCTTGGTTTTACAGGGACTGGAGAAGGGATAGCTGCCTGGGCTATAACGCATCTTGTTGAATTGAAAGACGGTTGATTTTCTCGAGCAAAATTGGCAATACTTCTTCAGCGAATCCGCTCAAGTGAATATCTGAAGGCATTTCTTCCTCGGGGTTTATTTCTATTATTTTTGCCCCTGCCCTGCTTGCAATGCGGGGTATGCTTGCCGCAGGCTCAACAGCGGCGGAGGTTCCAATAACAATAACCACACTGCAGTTATTCGCTTCCAGATAAGAGCTATAAAGAGCTTCACGCGGTATTATCTCACCGAAAAGCACAACGTCGGGCTTCAACACCCCTCCGCAGACGCACAGCGGAGGAAGCAGATCAATCACAACTTCCGTATTCGGGTATCGTTTCCCGCATTTTTGGCAGACAAGCCACCTGTTATTGCCGTGAAACTCAATAACGTTGTTGCTTCCCGCTTCCTGGTGCAGCCCGTCTATGTTTTGAGTGATGATAGTCCGCAGATATCCAAGTTTTTCAAGACTGGCCAGGGCAAAATGAGCGGGGTTGGGCCTGGCCTTATCCATAATATCACAAAAAATCTTTAAAGCGATCCAGACTTTAGCGGGATTCCGCTGAAAAGCCTGAATCGTCCCATACTCTTCCGGATCATAGTTTTCCCATATCCCGCCGCACCCTCTGAAATGGGGTATTCCGCTGGCAACCGAAATACCAGCCCCTGTAAGAGCGATTGTATTGTTTGCCGCTGCGAAAATTTCGGCTGCTGCAGAGTCAATCGGAATCATAGTATTACACCTCCTATCTCCTGGCTGGAAAAAGCGCTTAGAATCTGCTGAGCTTCTTCTTTTTTATCCTCCGGCACTAAAATTTCCGTTTCGACTGCCAACCCCATAATTACTTTTAGGTTAATCCCCTTGTGCCTTCTTTCTGTAGGAATAGATTCATTCTCCAGGAGGCTGCAAATAATATCTGCTTCAAGTTCATTTGCGGCAACAACTAATTTTACCCATTTCATTGTCAGAGCTGCTCCTGTTCTAATTCTAATAGAATATTCAGTATATTGCCTAATTATTATAAATTATTATATATTATATAGTATGAAAAGCAATAGAGAATGTTTTATTTATTGTATTTTCCCATACCCGCTAGTATAATTTTAGAGGTAGCATTTTAGCATATTGTTGATCAGGGGGTAGAAAATCAATATGTATAAGCACATCAAAACCATAACGGGACCATACCTGACCAAAGCGATTGAAGGCCGCGGATGCGGTGAATGCCAGACGTCCTGTCAGTCTGCGTGCAAGACATCTATTACGGTCAGCAATCAGACATGTCTTAAAAAAAAGAATAAATAGACCTGGTATTTAGATAAATCAATGATCCATAAATTTATTTTTGATGGGACAAGGCTTGTGCTCGATGTCAACAGCGGAGCCCTGCATTCGGTAAGTGAAGTGGCCTGGGATGTTTTAGACGGGTACATTCCGGGCAAGTGTGAAGAACTCGTCAATAAATACTCTGCCCTGCATCCAAAGCATGAAATCGAGCAAGCTGTGGGGGAGATTGAACTCCTGGTTGAACAAGGTTTTTTATTTACCGGGGATCCTTTTAACGGTTCCTGGGAACAACCTGACCACCGGGTTATAAAAGCCTTATGTTTATTCCTTTCTGATAAGTGCAACCTGCAATGCAGGTATTGCTTTGCAAGACCCAATGTTTCTTTAACGGGATCCGCCGGATTGATGACAGAGGAAGTAGGCGCTCAGGCAATAGATTTTCTTTTGACCGCTTCCGGACACCGCCGCAGAATAGAAGTAGATTTTTTCGGCGGCGAGCCTTTGTTGAATTTTCCTGTGCTTAAGAGTCTTGTTTCTTATGGCAGGAAAAGATCTTTGGCGCTTGGCAAAGAAATTAATTTTACAGTGACTACAAATGCATTGGGGCTTACCAGAGAAATAGGGGATTACCTGTACGAAAACCAGATCAGCGTAATCCTTAGCCTCGACGGGCGTCCTCAAGTCCATGACCAGATGAGGGTTTTCCCGAACGGAAAAGGGTCTTATCAATCAGTTTTTAAAAACATTTTGGAATTTATTCAAGCTCACCCCGGGGTAAATTATTACCTGAGAGGGACTTATACAGCTTACAATCTTGATTTCGCCGGTGATGTAACCTATATGTTCGGGCAGGGGTTCAGCAAAGTGTCTGTGGAACCTGTGATAGCCCATGCCCAGGAGGATTATGCTCTGACGGAAGAAGACCTTCCTGTTCTAGAGCAGGAATACGAAAAACTGACCAGAGAGATAATTTCACGGCTGGATGAAGGACAAGAAGTAGATTTTTACCACTTCAATATTGATTTTGATGAAGGAGTTTGCCTGCCCAAGCGTTTGGGGGGTTGCGGCGCGGGCTTTGAATATCTGTCCGTAACCAGAGGGGGAGATCTTTATCCCTGCCACCAGTTTGCCGGCCGTGAGGGTTTTTTAATGGGTGATGTGAATTCCGGGGTGGTCCGGGAGGATTTACGGCAATTGTTCCGCGATGCCCATGTTTATAAGAAGGAAGGCTGCGGGTCTTGCTGGGCCAGGAACTACTGCAGTGGAGGCTGCCATGCGAACGCGCATTTGTTTAACGGCTCAATTTACAAACCCGATCAACTTGCCTGCCGGATAATCAAAAAACGCCTGGAATGCGCCCTTTATTTAAAGGCTTATCAGGCAATGAAAGAAAATAATGGGATAAATTGCGTAGAGGTTTAAATAGACATCCATACCGCTAAAAGAGACGCCACAGAAGGAAGAAAATTCATCAATAAAGGAAGGTCAATGCCTTAAGCGCAATTTTGTAAGAGGCGAACATGAGCACGTGGGCAGTTGACCTTCCTAATGCAAATTAATTTTCAGGTAGGTTAAGGAGGACGTATGCCTAAAAAAAAGACTAACTACCATGAAAAGCGCAGGAATAAGCAAAAGATTGTTTTCATTATTCTGGCCGTGGTTTTATCTGTCGGTTTGATCGGTTCGTCAGTTGTCTGGATAACCGGGGGCTCAAGTCTGACCCAGCCTGTGGAAGAAGAGAAACAAAATGTAACGCTGCAAGATATTAAAAGCCTGGAAGCCAGTGTAAAGAGCAATCCGGACAATGCAGTGGCGTTGATCGAATTGGCCAGGGCTTATGCAGACGAGGGGCGGTTTAAAGACGCCTTTGGTATGTATGAACGGGCTGTTCAAAAAAACCCGGATGACGGTGATTTAGTTCTGGAACTGGCTGCGATGGGTTTTCTGCAGGGTGAGTTTGATAAAACAATACGGTACCTGGAAAATGAAATAAAACGCCACCCGGGAAATGAAAATGCTTATTACTATCGCGGAATAGTTTTGGCCGAAGGCAAGAAGGATTATAAAAAGGGTATCCAGGATATTGAAAACTATATTTCGATGACTAAAGACAGTGACGAGAAAGCCAAGGCAATGCAGATGATCGATGAGTGGAAGGGAAATTTACCGGCCACCGGTTAGTTCAACTAGATATTTGATTAATTACTTAGTTGATTAGAAAGGTAAAAAATGAGCATAACTTCTTTTGCAAATCATCAAATGCTTTCCGGCAAGTGTTTATCCCCATCCGTATTTGTAAAATTTTTTACTGTTGTTCTAACAGTTATTATAGCCTTATTAATCAGAGTCCCTTCCGAAATAAGGGGATACGCCCGCAGTTTATTCTGGGAGGCCAGTCGTATTCAGGTTCTGCTCAATACCTGCGACATGCCGGCTTTAGCAGGTGAACATTTTTTTGTCAAGTATAATAAAGACGATCTCGAAGGGGCCCGGATTGTGCTTAAAACTGCAGAGCGCTATTATAATTCCGTAGCCAATGATTACGATTTTAAAAGCACGAAACCACTGGTTGTAGTCGTCTATTCTTCCCGTCAGGAGCTTAACGGCTTTTTTGGCTGGCCTGCGAGTATAAGCGCGATGGGGGCATATCATGCCGGGGTAATACGCGTGCTGGCCCCCCAGGTATGGATTTTACCGGGGGACCCGGCACAAATGGAAAGTGTCTTCATGAATTCAGGGCCTATGGCGCATGAGTTAACTCACCTTGTTTTGGACAAAGTAACAGAAGGTAATATACCCCGCTGGTTTACTGAAGGAGTTGCTCAGAATGAAGAGTATAAGCTGACCGGTTTTCAGTTTGGCGGAGGGGACTATTCTCTTGATAAAAAATCGCCGTATGATTTTAGAAAAATGGACAGGGACTTTGACAATCTGCCTGACCAGGTTCTTGCTTACCGGCAATGTTTTTCTGCGATCCAGTATTTGGAACAGGAATATGGGCCGGATAGTATACATCAAATCTTGAATGTGCTGGCAGGTGGTGGTAGTATAAGTAAAGCAATGGATAAAGTATTGGGAGTGAACCTTGAAGAATTTCAATCTGATTGGGAGAGTTGGGTTTTTAAAAGGGGTTTTAGCAAACAGTCAGAACCTCTTCAAACCTTTTGAGGGATAAAGAGTAATTCGGTAATCTGCGGGAGGCCCTTTAGTGAGTAAGCTTGTAGTCAGGGGTGGTAGAGTACTTTCAGGGAGAGTCCGGGTTAGCGGCGCCAAGAATGCTGCGCTGGCTATATTATGCGCTTCAGTTATGGCACAAAGCGACGTATCGCTTGAAAACATACCCAAGATCGAAGATCTTCGGGTTATGACGGAACTTATTAAAAGTATCGGCGCTGTTTTAAAATGGACGGAAGACGACTCTTTGACAATATCCATGCCGGACGCCTACACAGGAATGCCAACATACGCGCTGGCGAAAAAATTAAGGGCATCCAACCTGCTCATTGGACCTATGCTTGCCCGTTTCGGCCGTGCTGAAATATGCCTGCCGGGTGGATGTGATATAGGTTTAAGGCCCATGGATCTTCACTTTAAAGGTTTTGCCGCTTTAGGAGCAAGAATGGTTCTTGAAAAAGGAATCATGAAGGCGGAAGCAGGCCATCTTAAGGGGGCCAGGGTTTATTTGGATTTTCCAAGTGTGGGGGCGACCGAAAATATCATGATGGCGGCATGCCTCGCCAGGGGACAAACCGTTATTGAAAATTGCGCCAAAGAACCGGAAATAGTTGACCTGGCCAGTTTTTTGAACTGCCTTGGCGGGAAGGTCAGAGGCGCAGGCACTGATATTATCAAGATAGAGGGAGTAGAATACTTAAACGGGTGTACGCATTACAATGTTATACCCGATCGCATAGAAGCAGGTACTTTTATGATTGCCGCCGCAGCTACGGGCGGTGATATTAAACTGGAAAATGTTATTCCGCTTCATGTAGAACCCTTAAGCGCAAAGCTGCGCGAGGCCGGATTAGAGGTTATCGAAGAGGAGGATTCTCTCAGGATAAGGGTAGTTGATGACCTGCGTTCCCTGGACATAAAAACAATGCCTTACCCCGGTTTCCCGACCGATCTCCAGTCACAGATGATGACTTTGCTATCGACTGCGCCCGGTACAAGTGAAATTATTGAAAATATTTTTGAAAACCGTTTTCGCGTTGCTGACGAACTCAGGCGCATGGGCGCCGCCATTAAAGTAAAGGGCAGGATGGCATTAATCAGGGGCGTACCTAAATTATACGGTGCACAGGTCAGAGCTACTGATTTAAGAGCCGGGGCAGCTTTAGTTGTCGCCGGATTGATGGCTGAAGGGGAAACGGAAATAAGCGGTTCGGATTACATTGACAGGGGCTATTATAAGTTGGAAGATAAATTATCTTCTCTCGGGGGCTCGGTCTTCAGGTCTTAATCTATGTTGAACTTAACCAAAATGGCTTTTCTTTTTAGGAGGTTTTTTAATGTCAGCAATTAAGATCGGCAACAGGGAAATAGAAGTGGATGATGATGGCTTTATTAAAGACCCGAATTCCTGGGACAGGGACATTGCCGCTGCCCTCGCGGCCACGGAAGGCATTACTGAACTCAGTGATGATCACTGGAAAGTTGTTAGTTATATAAGAGAATACTATTTAAACTTCCAGGTTGCGCCAATGATTAGAAAGCTTTGTAAAGAAACCGGCTTTAACCTGAAATATATTTATGAATTGTTTCCATCCGGGCCGGCCAAAGGTGCCTGCAAAACGGCGGGTTTGCCCAAACCAATCGGATGCGTATAGAATAGAATAAAAAAGAGGCCCTCTTACGGTAGAGGTCCTCTTTTTTACTGACTTAAAAACTCAGGATTCCTTCTTTGTTTCTTACCAGCCGCAATACCTGCTCTTCTTTTCCGTTTGCCGCATTTATGTAAATTAGGAAGGTATCTTGATCAAGTTCACCCCGGAATTCATAGGCCAGCACTTCGTTGGCCGTTCCCCTGGGGATTAAGGTCAGGCGGCCGCCGCTGATTTTTGTAAGATGGGGGCTCAGTTTCCCCCTGGCCTGGGCTAGCGTCAGGGCGGGCTTGGGAATGACCCGTTGATGGTGAGACATCAGGTAATCCGTTGCCTCGATTCCGAGGATTTGGCCGTTATCCAGGGCGACTGTTACTTTGATTTGATCAGGATAAAGGATTACCCCGTTCTGTATTGCGGCAAAGTTGAATACAACCATTCTTGCCCCCTGTTCATAATAAATGGGGGTTATATTCCTGTACCCTTTCTCCGAAAGGAACTTCACCGCTTTTTCCCTGGCCTCGGCGAGGGTTATCTTATTGGGGGCGACTTTACGGGACAAAGTGTACCAGAGCAGTTTGCCGCCCTGCCTGCTGACAGCTACACTCAGCCTTTCTTTTTCTCCGGAACTCCCGGACGTTGAAATAAGATCGGCCTGAAAAGCGGGTATTTTACCTTCAATTTTACGGATTCCTTCCACCATATGTTTAGTTCCCGGCCGGTGTTCGACAAGCTCTAAAATACGGGTTTTTGCCTGAAAGACATTGATTTTTGCGCCTGTGATTCCTCTTGCTGTTCTTTCTTCCAGTTTATCTGAAAAGGGGCCGTCGTAGATTAATGTTGGAAAGCTTTTCAGGTTGTCCTCGATTTTCTGGAAATTCCCGTTAGCCAGCTTTGGCCCTTCTTTTTGAACAACCCTGCCCGTTTGCTGAGCCAGTTCGCCCAAGTATAGTTTGCCTTCGGCAATTTTTCTTTCAGTATCCTGAAGCTCGGTATTCAGTGTTGAGGTCTGTTTATACAGTGTTTGCAGGGTATTCCAGTCTTTTTGACACTTGGATTGCCCGGCGGCTACTTTTTGAAGCAATGTGAAAGAATAATCTCCAACCTGGGTTAAGAACTTGGAAGTACGGCCTGTTGTGATGTCAGTCAGCGGCAGCTGGTTCAGGTTTGCCTGGGCGGCATTGGCCCGCTGCCATATTTCTGTAAAGATTTTGCTGTCCTGTTCGGGCGCCTGTGCTACAAGCACTTTGGAAAGAAGCACTTCGACGTTTTGAACGTTTTCCAGCAGGTCATAAAATGAGCGGTAATATTTATTGTTTAAAGAAACTTCAAGTTTTTTACGGACAGTATACTGCTGGTAGCCCCACAGGAATATGCCGCCCACCAATACAACTGCGATTGCTAAAGGCAGAAGCCGGCGCCAGCGTATTGTAGACATTTAATAACTCCCCCCGCAAGATATTAAATTATTTTAGGAACCTTAAATCCTTATCTGGCGAAAATATGGCGCCCGATTTGAGTAATTACATTACGGGTCCATACCCAGGGACTGACCGGTTTGGCCGGGTTCCAGAAATACAGGGCGCCTCCGGTGGGATCCCAACCGCTCATGGCCATCATAGCCGCTCTGAGCGAATCGTCTGTCAGCGGGCGGTTGTATTGACCGTTGCTGACCGATTCAAAAGCCCCCGGCTGGTAAATAATGCCTGCAAGTGAATAAGGGAAAGCTGCGCTCTGCATCCTGTTCAGGATTACAGCGCCTACGGCCACCTTGCCGGTGAAGGATTCGTTGGCAGCCTCTCCCTCGATAACCCTGGCCAGAAGGTATGTGTCGTCACGGTTGCTTACACCACGGGAAATGCTGACCGGCGCCGGCTGGCTGATAGGATCACTGCCTGATGAAAAACCCAGCGCAGCCCATGTCGCCGGTCCCGCAACACCGTCTGAAGCCAATCCGTTATTGGCCTGGAAACTGATCAGCGACTGGTATGTGCTGTTCCCGAACACGCCGTCAACCGGGCCGGGGTTGTAACCCCAGTCGTACAATGTCTGCTGGAGCCGGGATACATCGTTTCCCGAAAGGCCCCAGTAAACCAGCCGGTATTGCGCCGGGGCTTTTCTGGCGTTTGAGAGTATTACAAAACTACACAGGACAAGAAAGGCGATGAATAAAACGACAGCTGATTTGTATTTATTCATTTTCTTGTTCCCTCCCACAACTGTTTGGTAATAGTCTTTCTTAACAACCGTTTTTCTATGTAAAGGAGTTTGTAAGATTTGTATGTCCGATGTATAATAAACCTTGTTTTTAAGAGGGAGTGAATCGTTTTATGAAAAATGGCCAGGAGCTAATCAGAAATTTTTGTATAATAGCTCATATCGATCACGGAAAATCAACCCTGGCTGATAGGCTGCTTGAATATACCGGCGCGCTGAGCAAAAGGGAAATGACCGATCAGGTTTTAGACCAGATGGACCTGGAGCGCGAACGTGGAATTACAATTAAAGCGCAGGCGGTAAGGCTAAACTACAGGGCGCGCAACGGCCATGTTTATCAGCTTAATCTCATTGATACCCCCGGTCACGTGGACTTTAATTATGAGGTATCCCGGAGCCTGGCCGCCTGTGAGGGCGCTTTGCTGGTTGTCGACGCCGTTCAGGGTATTGAAGCGCAGACACTGGCAAATGCATACCTGGCCATAGAAAACAACCTGGTTTTAATTCCTGTGATTAATAAAATTGACCTGCCGAATGCGGACCCGGCAGGGGTTAAAAAAGAGCTTGAGGATATCCTGTGCCTTGACGTATCCGGCGCCGTGCTTGTTTCCGCCAAGTTGGGAACCGGTATTGAAGAAGTGCTGGAGCAAATAATTTTACATATTCCCCCGCCGTGCGGCAGCGAGTCTTCCCCCGCCCGGGCTCTTATCTTTGATTCGCATTATGATAGTTATAAAGGCGTAATAGCTTATGTGCGTGTCGTTGACGGGTGTTTCCGCAACGGGATGGGGATTAGCGTAATGTCGTCGGGCAGAGATTTTGAAATAAACGAGGTTGGTTTTTTCCGGCCTGCCATGACCCCTGTAGACGAGTTAAAAACCGGTGAAGTCGGTTTCATTGCGGCAAGTATAAAAAATCTCAAAGATACACGGGTTGGCGATACGATTACCGCAAAGGGAGATACTACATCAGAACCATTGCCTGGTTACCGCAAGGCGACGCCCATGGTTTATTGCGGTTTATACCCGGTTGAAGCAGGGGATTACGGAAATTTGCAGAATGCTCTGCAGAAGCTGCAGTTAAACGACGCTTCCCTGATTTTTGAACCGGAAACTTCCATTGCGCTGGGTTTCGGTTTCAGGTGCGGGTTTCTGGGGCTGCTGCATATGGAAATTGTTCAGGAAAGAATAGAGCGTGAATACGGCTTAAACCTGATTATAACCGCGCCCAGTGTAGTTTACAGGGTAACCAACGCTCACAGGGAAGAATTCTATATCGAAAACCCCGCAAAGCTTCCCTCCGCCGGAAGCCTGGAGAAAACGGAAGAACCTTTTGTTTCGGCTGTGATCATGATGCCCAAGGAATACATCGGATCCGTCATGGAGCTTTGCCAGGAGCGCCGGGGCGTGTTTTTGAATATGGAGTACCTTGGGGAAAACCGGGTGATGATCACTTATGAAATTCCCTTAAGCGAAATTATTTATGACTTTTTTGACCATTTAAAGTCCCGCACCCGGGGGTATGCTTCCCTGGATTATGAACTTGCCGGATACAGGGAAGGCAGGCTGGTCAGGCTTGATATTATGGTTAATGGCGAGCCTGTTGACGCTCTTACCTGCATCGTTCACGCTGATAAGGCTTACCAGCGCGGGCGTCAGCTGGTAGAAAAACTGCGGTCCCTGATGCCGAGACAGCTTTTTGACGTGCCCATTCAGGCTGCGGTCGGCAGTAAGGTAATTGCGCGAGAAACCGTCAAGGCGAGGCGAAAGGATGTACTTTCCAAATGCTACGGTGGGGATATTACCCGCAAGCGCAAACTTCTGGAAAAGCAAAAAGAAGGCAAAAGGCGCATGAAGCAGGTCGGCAATGTGGAAATTCCCCAGGAAGCCTTTATGGCTGTGCTGAGCACTACAAAAAAAGAATAGACATCCATGCCCGCTTCAAGCGGCGCCTATTTTTTAACCAGGTCGTCCAGCGTTTTGAACGTATATCCCTGTGCCTTGATATCACTGATAGTTCTGTCAAGGGAATCCAGATTATCCTTGGATACGGCGTGTAAGAGTATTAAAGCTCCATTATGCAGGTTGTCCATTACAGTCTGATAGGCTTCCTGCGGGCCGCCTGGCAGAGGTATCCAGTCAGCCATGGCAAAGCTCCAAAAAATAGTATAGTAGCCAAGGTTCTTTGCTTCAGCCAGCGTCCTTTCACTGTACTCACCCTTTGGAGGGCGGAAGTAAACCATCTGGCTTCCTGTTAAGGCGGTGAAATCAGACGATAGTTTTTCAATTTCTTCTTTAATCTGCTCGTTTGTCAAACCCGGCATCGAGGGATGGTTTACCGTATGATTTCCGACGATGTGCCCTTCCTGAATCATCCTCTTAACCAGTTCGGGCTGCGATTCAAGGTAATGCCCGGTAATAAAAAAAGCCGCTTGAACATTCTGTTTTTTAAGGATATCTAAAATACCCGGCGTATAGCCGTTTTCATAGCCCTCGTCAAAAGTCAGGTAGACTGTTTTTTCATTCGGACTGCCTATCCAATAGGCATTGTTTCGGGCTAAGGTTTGCCGGATGCCGGACGGCATCTCAGGCTGAAGGTGGCTGCTGTTTCTTTTCAGTCCCCAACCGTGCAAATTATCAGAAAGGCTGCCATCCTGTGAAGACGCGGGTACCTCTTCAGATTTTCCCCCGGTTGCCGGTGTTTCAGGCTTTTGAGTTGAAGATTTATTTTGACTTAACCCGTTTTGGGGTTGAGTTTTCGGAAGAACTTTTTCCTGGATGGCCTGTTGGCTGGTTTGTTCAGTTTTTAGATTGCCTTTCCAGGAAAAATACAGATTCTTGCCCGCATAGCCGGTAACCACCGCAACAATTAATATACCTGCCAGGATTAAAAGAGTTTTTTTCAAATTGATACCTCCGGTTGCTGTTATGGCGTGATTCTTTTCTATTAAAAGTTTTAGCAAAAACTCAAATTATTATCCGATATGTTTTTATTTGATAGTATTCGACTAAATCCTTCTTGAGTAAATATATTATCTGGCGCATAAACAGCCTCGGGTCCGGCCTGTTATTAATTTAAAAGGAGCGATCTTATTGACACGGGCAGTATTTTTTGCTATCATAAACTGTACACACATTAATAAAGCCGCCAGGCGGCTTTAAAATTGTGATGCCGGCGTAGCTCAATTGGTAGAGCGGCTGATTTGTAATCAGCAGGTTTAAGGGTTCGAGTCCCCTCGCCGGCTCCAGATATGAAGAAATCCTGGAGGGGTTCCCGAGTGGTTAAAGGGAGCAGACTGTAAATCTGCCGGCTGTCGCCTTCGTAGGTTCGAATCCTACCCCCTCCACCAATACAGTTAATTTAATACATTTTATCGCGGGGTGGAGCAGCTGGTAGCTCGTCGGGCTCATAACCCGAAGGTCGTAGGTTCAAATCCTACCCCCGCAACCAAGAAAAAGTAAGCGCCTCAAAAGGGATTGGGGCGCTTTTAATTTTGCGTTAAAAATGAGTAAAAAAATAGACGGGATTCCCCAGCGCTGGGGAATCTGCCGCCGACAAAACTAAAAACAAAAAGCAGCCGGGTTAGGGCTGCTTTTTGTTTTCGAAGCGGGCTTTTAATGCCTCCTGGAGAACTTTAGATAAACTGATGCCAGCATCGGCAGCCTTTGTATCTAACCATCCCGGAATACTGACTGTGCGACGTACCGCACGGTTATTGCGTATTCCAGTCCTAATAAGATTCGCAAATTGATTTGACGATGTTTTAATTGTTTTTATATCGCTAGGATGGGGGATATTGATTTTTTCTTCTAGCAAGTATTCAATCCATTGCGTTAATGAGTTTTGCGCCATATCGATAGCGTTGCTTAGAGATTTGCCTTCGCTGATACAGCCGGGCAAATCAGGGAAAGTAATCGTATAACTGCCGTCGCTGTTTTGCTCGAAGACAGCTGGATAAATGTATTCCATGTTGCAGGCTCCTTTCATTTTTTATATTAAAACCCTTAGGTAGCGGGGTTTTATTTCAACCCTGCATCTTTTAGGATTTGTTTCACTGTGTTTTCGTTTATTTCTCGGTGTCTTGGGACTTGAACGGCTCTTTTGTTTCCGGCTTTGTAGATGGAGTGTTTTCCATCGTCTCTTATTTTGATGAAGCCAGCGGCTTCAAGCTGTTTTATCAAGTCCCGTCTTTTCATCGTTCTTGCAACCCCCTTTCCTTACACATATTATATTGCGTAAATTACGTAATATCAACATGTTATTTCAGTCTCATAACCCGAAGGTCGCAGGTTCATATCCTACCCCCGCAACCAAGAAAAAGTAAGCCCTGCAAGGAATTGCAGGGTTAAGTGTTTTAACTATAAAAATCAACGCCTAATCGAAATAAAAGAAACGCTGAAAAGACTGGCTGGCTCCAATTAATACCTTTCAACTTAGGCCACCTTTGTGATATAGTTTAGCCTTATACGGGGATTTTGTTCAAATCGTGCATTTATAAATTTGAAGCTGCTTTTAATTCGGGTAAGTGGCAAACTTTTTGTTGGGCTATGCTTTATGGGTAGGATCCATGCATTCTCTCCGTTTTAGTATAGCTGAAGGACATTTTTTAAAAAATAGTGAAATAGCTTTTGAAAAAATATGAATTGGAGTTCGTTGACATGCTTTCAAAAATAATTTTTAAAACTGATTATATGAAAAGTATATTTTTAGATCCTCGAAAGGGATTTGAACCTACTGAAGAAAATATTCAAGTGCGTTATGATCCCCTAACCGGAAAGACAGGTCACTTTTCACATGTGGGTGCGATTTATGCACAGAAACTTGACCTGGAAAAGTACCAGGACCCATTGGTTAAAGGTTATTGCCCTTTTTGCGGTGAGCGGGAAAATCAAGCCACACCGAAATTTACGGAAGAAATAATATCAGAAGGACGGATGATGCAAGGGGAATCTTTGCTTGTTCCCAACCTTTTCCCCTATGATATTTATAGCGCTGTAAATATAATGACCGATGATCATGTTGTTCCACTGGACGAATTCAATAGTAAAAGATTAATTGATTCATTTTCAGTTGGAATTGAGTTCTTAAAAAGGGTCAAATCAAAGGACCCGTCTATACCCTTTCATCTGATGGCCTGGAACTATATGCCTCCCTCAGGCGGCGGCTTAGTTCACCCGCACCAGCAATACTTTGCCACGAAGTACCCCGGCAATCAGTTTTTAGATGAACTGGAAGCATCGAAAGCATTTTTTGAACAACACCGGATTGATTACTGGTCGGAACTTATTCAAGAGGAGCAGGAAAGGGAAGAAAGATATATAGGAAAGCTTGGAGACTCATACTGGCTCACCTCTTTTATTTCGCTTGGTATTCTGGGAGAAATATTATGTATTTTCCCCGGTGTTTTTTGCATTGAACGATTTACTGATCAAAACGTTAGCGAGCTTGTGTCCGGACTCCGCATAATTTTTGATTATTATCTAAAAAAGAATATATATAGCTTTAATGCATCGTTATTTTTCGGCCCAGGAGAACAGGAATATTTCCCCGCTCATTTTCGGATTGTACCCAGGACCTTCCTGAATACAAGGGACTATGCGCCTGATCTGAACTTTTTTCAGGCAATCATGCAAGAACCGGTAAGTGTTGTCATGCCCGAAGATTTATGCAAGGAAATAAAAGATTATTTCAGGGTATAAATAGTAAATATAGTAATGGGCTGTTCCTTAAGCTTGTTTTTTAAGGATTGCCTTGACATCAGGACTTGGGAATTTGTCCTTATTTAAAAACCCAAAATAATTTTAAATCCGGAGTTTTATATTGCGCTTTGGTATTTTTTAAAGTAGAATTAAATGAGCATATGTTCATAATCTACGCAGAGGGGGTTAGGAGAAATGAAAATAGCAATGCCTTATCATCAGGGCAGGATTAACGAACATTTTGGTATCAGTCAGGAATTTATTGTTTTTAACGTTAAAGAAGGCAAAATTGAAGCGAAGAAAGTAATTTCCAGCAGGGGACGCGAGCACAACCATGGTGGATTGGCAGAATTATTTATTAGGGAAGGTGTGAATGTAATTATTGCCGGTGGAATGGGACCGCCGATGGAATTCGCTCTTAAGTCAGCAGGTCTTAAAGTAATCACTGGCGCTTCGGGCGAAGCTGAAAAAGCGGCGTCTGATTTTTTAAGCGGCCAACTGGTTACCAGTTTGGTAGGGTGCAATCACGGTTGTGGTGAACATGAACATCCTGGCCATTGGTCTAAATAAGATTGTAAGCCAGTTTTACATCCAAGATTTTTTTGCACTAAGTTGAAGCGGACCGTTTCAGGAAGCCCGGCTGTTTGTTTCTTTGCAGCGTCTTAAAAGAAAAAACAAAAGTAATCGAATATTAAATGGCAAAAAAGTTAATCAAGCAAAAAGACAATTAGTTATCGGGCTAAGGGATGCTTTTACCGGACAAGGAGGCTGTTTGTTATAACCTGGTCGGATTTTAAGAAGGTAAAGGAATACTGCTTCACAGATATTTTATATGAAAAAAAATATCACCGCGAATTGGAAGGCGGCGTTGCTCGAATTACAATCAACCGGCCGTAAAAAACTAAACGCCTTGACGGATCAAGCAATAAACGAAATGTTCAAGGCTTTTTATGATGCGAGCCACGATTTGACAATAGGAATTATAGTGTTTACTTCTGTTGGAAACAAGGCGTTCTGCGCCGGGGGAGATTTAGAGTGGGAGAAAAAGGGCTTGAAGGATATGATCTGCCAGGGCAAGTCCCCCATACATATCTTAAGGATGTCGCGCAAACCGGTTTTATCAGCGGTCAAAGGATACTGCCTGGGAATGGGCAGCCTGCTCTCCTGCTTCAGCGATTTTACCATTGCTGCGGATAATGTAGTTTTTGCCCAGGCCGGGCCGACTGTGGGCAGCCCGGTTGACGGTTTTTTAGTGTCCTATCTTGTAAAGGTAGTGGGAGCAAAAAAAGCGCGTGAACTTTTTATGCTCTGCCGCCGGTATACCACTCAAGAAGCGCTGGAAATGAAATTAGTCAACATGGTTATTCCCCTGAAAAAAATAGATCAGGAAGTGGATAGATGGTGTGAGGAAATTTTGGCCTTGAGCCCGGGATGTATAGAAGTCCTGAAGGCCAGCTTTGACATGGAAATTGATTATATGGCCGTATCCCTGGGTAAACTGTGTCCGGTTTGATGTATTCGGACTGGTTTGCCGGGTTGGAAATAAAAGAAGGCCAGCAGGCTTTTTTTGAAAAAAGAAAACCCCGTTTCTGGAAATCACGCATTAAAAAAGAATCAACAAGTAATAGTAAAAATTCTTTGGTACCCGAGGATTAGTTTGTTTATGAAATAATATTTATTATTAAAGAAATTATTATAGAAAATTCAGGCCCCAATCGCTCTGGGAACCTGCAGTCAAGTATTTAAACTTCACTGTACATAAATGATACGAGCATAAAAATCATTAACATTTTAAGTCTTGCAGGAGGGGTAATGAAAAAATCACTTGTGCTTGCTGAAAAACCCAGTGTAGCAAAGGAAATTGCCAGGGTTTTAAACTGCAGTGTAAAAAATAAGGGATTTATGGAAGGACCTCAATTTGTAGTGACCTGGGCTCTGGGCCATTTGGTTACCCTTGCCGAACCTGAAGATTATGATCAGAAATATAAGAATTGGGTTTTGGAAGACCTGCCCATGCTGCCGGCTAGCATGAAACTGAAAGTAATCAGGCAGACTTCCCACCAGTTTCAGGTAGTCAGAAATCTTATGAATAGGGAAGATTTAAAGGAACTGGTCATTGCCACGGACGCCGGCCGTGAAGGGGAATTGGTTGCCCGCTGGATTATGGCTGTCGCACACTGGAAAAAACCTTTTAAACGCCTGTGGATCTCGTCCCAGACTGACGCCGCCATCCGGGAGGGGTTTGCCTGTTTAAAGCCCGGATCTTCCTATAACAACCTGTTTGACGCGGCTGTTTGCAGAGCCGAGGCTGATTGGCTGATCGGGTTAAACGTAACCAGGGCGTTAACCTGCAAATTCAACGCCCAGCTGACCGCCGGACGGGTTCAGACTCCCACACTGGCCATGATTGTTAACCGGGAGGAAGAAATAAAACAATTCATTCCGGTTGATTACTGGACTATCCGGGCTGATTTCGGGGATTTTTTCGGCGATTGGCGTGATAAAAACGGGAACAGCCGAATTTTTGACTATACAATGGCAGAAGCGCTGGCTGCAAAGCTGCAGGGTCATCAGGGAATAATTGGGGATATCCAGACGGAAAGCAAAAGCGAACCGCCTCCCCTTGCTTACGATCTGACCGAACTGCAGAGGGACGCCAATAAGCGTTACGGATTTTCAGCGCAGAAGACGCTTTCTGTCTTGCAGGATTTATACGAACAGCATAAACTTGTTACCTATCCAAGGACCGACTCGCGCTATATTACTTCGGACATGGTTCCCACTTTGCCTGCCAGGCTAAAAAGCATCGCTGTTTCCCCGTATGCCGACTTTGTGAAGCCGCTCCTGCTCAAACCAATAGCACCTTCAAAACGCTTTGTCGATGACAGTAAGGTTTCCGACCATCATGCGATAATCCCCACCGGAGAGCCTTTGCGTTTGACGTCTTTGAACGCGGAAGAAAGAAACCTGTATGATTTAATTGCCAGAAGATTTATTGCTCTTTTATACCCTCCCTGCCGGTATGATCAAACCACCCTGATTACTGTAGTCAACGGAGAGAAATTTTACTCCAGAGGCAGGGTTGTTAAAGAAAAGGGCTGGAGATCGGTAACTTCCAAAGCGGATGAAAAAGATACTTTGAGTGATGAAGCACTTCCCGAGCAGGTTTTGGCGAAATTTAAAAAAGGTGAGCCGAAGCAGGTGAAAGGTATTAAAATCAACAAGGCAAAGACCAAACCGCCCGCCCGTTACACCGAGGCCACCCTGCTTACCGCTATGGAAAGCCCGGGCAAGTTTATTGAAGATGAAGAACTGCGTGAAACAATGAAGGGATGTGGATTGGGAACACCGGCCACCCGTGCCGAGATCATCGAAAAATTGCTCTACAACAACTATATCGAGCGCCAGGGCAAAGAACTCATCCCCACATCCAAAGGTATACAGTTGATCAAACTGGTTTCTCCAGCGTTAAAATCACCTCAATTAACGGCGCAGTGGGAGCAGCGGCTGTCCAATATTGCCAGGGGCGAGGGCAGTAAAACTGAATTTATGGCCGACATACGCTCAAACGCCCTTGAGTTGGTCAAAGGCATCGCTGCAGATACGGCTTCGTACAAAGCGGACAATATTTCCAAAACAAAGTGTCCTGTCTGCGGTAAATTTATGCTGCTGGTCAAGGGCAAAAGAGGCAGGATGCTGGTCTGCCAGGACAGGGCTTGCGGACACCGGCAGCCGGAAAGCGATGGTTTTGGTCATCAGGCTTCCAAAAACGAGAGCAGAATAAACCAGAGGCTTATCGCCAGGTACAGCGATCAGGGCTCCATCGGAAATAATCTTGGGGAGCTTCTTAAGGCAGCTTTGGAGAAAGAAAGCGGCGACTGTGAAGAATGAACTTTGATCTGGAGCCGGCCTTAAAAACTTATAACCTGAACAGGCTTCCCACACTGTTTAAAATAAGTGAATCGCCAAATTCCCCGGCAAGACAGAACGGGAGAGGAACTGGAGCTTGCGTCGGCGTAAACGTAATGTGTGTCCAATACCTCCGTCCCTCTGGCGGAAATGTTTTTGTTGCAATTTTAGACATTCTACAATAAAATTTATGAGCATATGTTCAATAGAGAGAAAAATGCGTTTGTGCCGTCTGACTTTTCAGCGGATTTTACGGGCTGCTAGAAATAAGGTTGCGGAGGCTCTTGTACAGGGACGGACAATCTTGATAGAGGGGGGAATTACCTGGAAAGAGAATGCGTTTTTGAATGTGCTGATTGCAAACATACATGGGAAGAGGAACCCTGTTCTGTAAACGGGAAGCATGATTATGAAATACAATGCCCTTGCCGCCATTCATAAGGTCTAAACCATAGTAAAAAGCTTTGGTCACGTTTGACAGAACAAAACCCTTGGCGCATAATTAACTTTCAAAGACTATAAAGGAAAGGAAATATTGAATGTCCGAAAACACATGTCCAGCAGCATCAGCAGCAGAAAGCAATAAACCCAAGATTATCGAACAGAGCGAATACAACAATATCAAAAAAGTAATTGCCATTGTCAGCGGTAAGGGGGGAGTAGGCAAATCTTCCGTCAGCGCTTTGATGGCCATTGGCTTGAGGAGGCAGGGCTACAAGGTAGGGATACTTGACGCCGATATTACCGGCCCGAGCATTCCCAAGATGTTTGGATTGAATACCCATCCGGAAAGTTTAGACGATCACATTTTGCCGGTTAAAACTTCTTCAGGAATCCTGGTTATCTCCTTAAATCTGTTTCTGGTCGAGGAGGACGAACCCGTGATCTGGAGAGGGCCTGTGCTTGCCAATGTAGTCAAGCAGTTCTGGACGGATGTTGTCTGGGGGGATCTCGATTATTTAATAGTCGATCTGCCGCCGGGAACAGGGGATATACCTTTAACCGCCATGCAGTCTTTGCCTTTAGACGGACTGGTCGTGGTGACATCCCCGCAGGACTTGGCCATGATGGTGGTTAAAAAAGCGGTTAAAATGGCGGAGCACATGAATATACCCATTTTAGGCATGGTAGAGAACATGAGTTATTTAAAGTGCCCCGACTGCGGCAAAGAAATATATCTTTTCGGCCCCAGCAAAGTCTTTGAGACTACTCTGGAAACCGGCATGAGGCTTATTGATAAGTTGCCCGTTGATCCCGAACTTGCAGCGCTGGCTGACCAAGGCAAGATAGAACGCTATCAAACGGATGCCTTTAAGGGGATATCCTTTAATTAATAATTGAATTTAGGCTATGCGCTAACATCGCCCCGCTTGCGAAAGCGGGGCTTATTTTTCTCTTTTTTCTTCCGGCTTGCGGGCGGGGGCCATATTTCTCAGGTCCGCCGGCCGCAGCCCTTCCGGCTGTGCGCTCCTTAGCTTGCTGTGCCTGTACCCGTATGCAAAATAAATTGCCAGGCCGATTAACACCCAGAGGGCCAGGCGGACCCAGGTAAGGGCAGGCAGGTTAAAGGCCAGGTAAAAGGAAAATCCAAAAGCCGCCAGGGGCAGCCAGGGCACAAAAGGAACTTTAAACGGCCGCGGGAGATCGGGCCTGGTTTTTCGAAGTACTATAAGGCCTATCGAAACGGCCATGAAAGCCGAGAGAGTGCCTATATTGGCTAATTCGGCCACGATTTGTATGGGCAGCAAAGATCCCATCAAAGCGACAATGGTTCCTATAATCAGACTGTCCGGGACAGGAGTGGCCAGTTTCGGATGGACCCAGGAAAATACCGGCGGCAGGAGGCCGTCACGGGACATGGCAAAGAAAATCCTGCTTTGCCCGTACATTGTGACAAGCATTACCGAGGTCAGGCCGGCCAGGGCGCCGACGGAAACGAGGGCTGAACCCCAGTTTAAACCGATAGCCAGCAGGGCGCTGGCCATGGGTGAGGCCGTATCAAGAGAAGGGTATTTGACGATACCGGTTAATACGGCCGAAACCGCAATATAAAGAACGGTGGCCAGGGCAAGCGAGGAGATAATCCCAAAGGGAAGGTCCCGGCGTGGATTTTTAACCTCTTCGGCTGCTGTTGAGACCGCATCGAAACCAATAAAGGCAAAGAAAATAATTGCCGCGCCTTTAAAGATACCGGACATTCCAAACGGAAGAAAAGGGTTCCAGTTGGCGGTATCGACGTGCCTGAACCCAAGAAAGATAAAAAGGATCAGTATACTTACCTTTAAGCCCACGATAAACTTGTTAGCAACGACGCTGTGCTGGGTTCCGGAAATGATCAATGCGGTAATCATAGCGGCTATAAATAATGAAGGAAGGTTGATTATCCCGCCGCCCAGGGGAGAGGTAGTCAGGGCGGCGGGAAGGGTAATCCCGGCTGATTTCAAAAGGCTGACGAAATAAGATCCCCAACCTATGGAGACTGCGCCCGAGGCGACCGCGTACTCCAGCACCAGGTTCCAGCCAACCAGCCAGGCCAGCAGTTCACCCAAAGAAGTGTAGGCAAATGTATAGGCGCTGCCGGCGACCGGAATTGAAGAGGCCAGTTCCGCATAGATAAGCGCGGTAAGGCCGCTTACCACCGCCGCGATGATAAAAGAAAGGATTATGCCCGGACCGGCAAAGCGTGCGGCCGCCAATCCTGTTAAAACAAAAATACCTGTGCCGATCACAGCTCCGAGGCCAAGCGCCGTTAAATCAAACGGCCCGAGTGTTCTGGCCAGGCGGTGTGTTCCGCCCTCCTTTTTGGCCAACAGGTTTTCTATAGGTTTAATCCGCCATCTATTATACATCCTACCGTCCCTTTAAAGAATTTCACTGAAGGTACAAAAAGGGTTGCTTTTATTTTAATGTTTACCAGGAGCAAATTTTTATGAGTTTTGTTATTATCTTTCGGATATATTTTTGCGCATTCATCAATTCTTTAAGGCTGCTGTGCAATTCTCCATAGCTCGTTCCTTTTACCGGGTTCACTGAATAGAAAAAGCTAAAAAGCCAAGCTCAAATAGAAATTCGCAAAGTAAAGCCTGGTCCTGTCCGAAGCGAACCGTTGGTGTTGCCTGCACGGAGCACCTGAGCGAACCGTGGTAACGGCAGCCAAAGAATATTTATTTTTCAGGGTAGACATCCATGCCGCTAAAGTGACACCAGCAGAAGGATGAAAATTCATCAATAAAGGGAGGGCAATGCTTTAAGTGCGATTTTGAGCCTTCATTTAAAGAACGAGAGAACCCGAGGATAAGCGAGGTAACTGTTTGAGGCGCATGGCGCCGAGTTTTACCGAGCCCGAGGGTGAACGAGTTCGTTCAAGTATAAGAGGCGAACATGAGCACGCAGGCAGTTGACCTCCCTAAGGCATGTTAATTTTCAGGGTAGCTACACGGGTTGATATATTTATCGTTTACATAAGAAGCTGCGGCATCCTGTCTTGACAAGGCTTTGCTCTTATGTTAAACTCACTTCACGGCATAAAAGAAGCCCTTTGATAATTTATTTGCCATCATAGCTCAGTAGGTAGAGCACGTCCTTGGTAAGGACGAGGTCACCGGTTCGAGCCCGGTTGATGGCTCCAGTTAAGGCGGCGTAGCTCAGCTGGTCAGAGCACGCGGTTCATACCCGCGGTGTCCGGGGTTCGAGTCCCTGCGCCGCTACCATAATTTGTCCAAAAACCCTTGTGTATCAAGGGTTTTTGAGGTCTTCAAAGAAATTTTATCATTGATTTTAAAATATACCCTAGGAAATGG
>DMZI01000022.1 GCA_003485325.1 Desulfotomaculum sp. | reverse complement strand
AAAAATATATCTTCCATTATACTTCTGATCTCATTTAGCCTCTGCAAGAACCTACCAGTGTGCCGCTGGTTTCGCCCCGCTTTCCGGTTCCCCTCGCTTCGCCGGCTGCTGTTACCGGCGCTTCGCATTTCGTTCGCTGTTAACAACACCGTGCCCTTTGGACGGTTTGACTGAAAACCCATTTTCATCTTCCTGCTGACCCCGCTTGAAGCAGCATGGATGTCTTTTGAGTGAACCCAGTACCACCTATAAATTAGGACGCCGTTATTCATAAGTGAGCGATTTTGCGGAGTGCCGCTGCAGCGACCGGCGCAGCTTCGGCAACAGGGCCGCGATGCGAAACCAGCGGCACACTTCATGTTTCTTAATAGTAAAGGGTTAGTCTCCAGGCAATAGTACTTCTTTATCTGCTGCCTGCCTTGCCGCCTTTGCAGCATCGCTTGGCCCTGTCCGAAGCAAGCCGATTGGCGCTGCAGGCACGAAGCATTTAGCGAACGGTGAATACGGCGGCCTAAACGAATAACCGCAGGCTATGAACTTGCCGTTGCGCAAAGGGTTAAACAGACCTTTGTACGCTCTTCTAAAACCTTCTCCCAGTCCTTTTCACTTAACGGCCTGTCGAAGCTTCTTAAACGGGCCAGTTCAAAACCGTGCTTTTTGGCTAGCTGCCTTAAGTAAATCATATTATCCAGACGTAAATCCGAACCCAAACTCATATCGGTGTAATGATGCTCAAGCGCCAGCATCATCGTTTCAGCCATACATGCATATGCCAAACCGGGTTCAAAACCAAAATTCCATCCCAGGGAAGGACGTCCGGGCAATGCCACAACACCCCCGTCAATAACAAGCACATCGGGCCGCAGTTTTTGCAAATCCGGACTGACGTTGGAGGGCTTGGAAATATCACAAATGATTACGCCCGGTGTTACCCATTCCGGCTTGACCAGTTCCTCTATACTGCTTGTGGCCGTTACTACCACCTGGGCCATGGAAATTCCCTGTTTTGGGCTGCTGGTCAAAATAAATGAATTCGAGCGGATTAATTCATCCACAACCCCTGCCCATTCTTCACGCGGGGATTCTATGGCAGGCAGTTTCATTTTTAACAAGTTCACTCCAAGAGACCCTTCTGGTGGTATCCAACCTGCCCTGGCCTGATCAGACAGGTGCAGGCAAATATCTTCCGCTACACGGCGCAGGCGTCTTAAACTTGCCTGCGGGTGGCGCGGGTTGCCGATTAAAACTATCTGTTGAACTTCTTCCGCAAGCAATATAGCCATAAGCCGCCCAATTGAACCAGTCGCGCCAATAACCGCTGCGGTACATTGGGCCAAGTCGAGGGAAAAGCGTTGTGCGGCAAGTTTGATTGCATCCGCTCCCGAAACCACTGTATAACTATTTCCAGTGGTTAAAGGAAGAAAATGTCCCTGAAGAAGAGTCCCTCCCCGGGATACTACTGAAGTATAGGCGCCAAGGCCAACCAGCCGGGCGCCCCGCTGCTGGGCAAGTTCAAGCGCCTTCTCCAATTCCTTCAACGCTTTCTCGGGTGAGAAATCCAGAATCTCTTTTGTTGTATGAGGTAAAGCAATGAATTCCCCGTAAGCTGTGTAGCCGGCAGGGGACTCAACCCTTGTCCGGCCAATCACGAAGGGCTCCAGGATATCGCTGCCCAGATCGGCCAGCTGCTGAAGTTTATCATTTGGAAGGGCCGCAAGGCTTGCATCAAACTCATAATAATTATCAAGATCTAAAGGATGGACAAGAAAAGCAAACCGCCCCTCCTTGTTTTCCCGGGAAGGTTCATACATATCCCAATCATACTTTTCAGCTTCTGGAACGGAATGGACAATATTTTCGTCAAGATCCAAAACTGGCCTTAAAACTTCCAGAGTATTGCCCTGATCAAGCACTTCTAAAATATGCCTTATGGATATAAGCGCCCTCTGACACTCATCACGTGTAACTGTAAGAGGCGGCTCCAAGCGTATTACCTTGTTTCCGTTTAAGGTAGGCGCTACCCTTAAGCCCTCAACATTTAAAAGATAACTGGATATAAGCGGTGTCAGGTCCTCCTGCTCGGCAAGCACACTTAAAAGACAGCCAGGAAAATCAGAACGGCTCATTTCAAATTCCAAACCCAGCATATAACCTCTGCCGCGAACTTTTTTAAGGACCCTGGGATATTCTTTCTGCAGCACGGTCAGTTCTTTATAAAGATACTCACCGTTGGTTTTTACACGCTGAATAATCTCCCTGTTATTCCTGGTCAGAATGTCCAGTACTTTCAGGCCAACCTGGCAGCCGGGAGTGTTTGCCGCAAAAGTAGATGAGTGACGGTCTCCAAAATCTTTTGTATATGCTGCTTCCGTACTTATACAGGCTCCTATAGGAAGAAGCCCTCCGCCAAGAGCTTTAGCCAGAAGCAGAAGATCAGGACATAAACCCTCATCCTCGCACGCAAAAAGCGTTCCTGTACGGCCCAGTCCGGTTTGGATTTCATCAAGGATAAATAAGATTTCATATTGATGGCATAATTCCAGGGACTTGAACAGGTAACCGGCTTCAGGAACTACTATTCCGCCTTCGCCCTGGATTGGCTCGACTATAAAGGCTGCATAATTATGTCCATTCATCTCAAGTTCTTTCTGCAGCGCATCTAAATCACCGTACGGAACAACGTTAAAACCCGGCACGGGCGCTCCGAAGGGTGTTTGATAGTAACCCTTCCCCGTAGCCGAAAGCGCGCCAAGGGTCTTGCCATGAAAACTGTTCACCGTGCTTAAAATACCTAACCGCCCTGTGGCTGATCGCGCCATCTTTATAGCCGCCTCCACTGTTTCGGCGCCGCTATTGGTAAAGGTTACGTATTGGAGCCCATCAGGAGCCAGTTCGATCAGACGCCTGGCCAGTTTTCCGGCCGACCCAAGAGCTGAAGGCTGAATAAAGCTGGGCAGAGCCTTATTACGCACTTCTTCAAGGGCCTCCCATATTTCCGGCGGGTTAAAACCAAAAGGCAGCGCCCCGTATGCTGCGATAAAATCAAGGTATTGTCTTCCAGTTGTATCGTAAAGGTAGTTGCCCTCACCGCGAATAAAAACCTTATCCATCTGAACCTGTTCAAGGAGCCTGCCCAACTGGGGGTTAACGTACAAGGTAAAGTCATGCATATAAGACACCCTCCTGTTCTAACTGGCGCCTTTTAATTGGCGGATCAACTGGCGGAGCTGCTCCGGATTAACCCAACGGTCTTCCTTAATCGGGGAAATACCTATCTCCCAGCTTATTACCCGCGGCCCCAGGATTGCTTCGATCATTTTTATGCGCATATCCGAACCTATAAAGATTACAGCGTCATAACTTTCAATCTGGGCGACCGTAGCCATAAACATGTTGAATAGATCCGCTCCGCTCTTATTCTCAATGAACTGCCAGCGCTCTTTGTCGTTCATGAGCAAAACAAAATCTACCCCTTCGGCGCTGGCAACTTCATTCAATTCCTCGCCGTTTTCAACCGGAAAACCAACCAATGCTATGCGGGCGCCTTTGCGGATTTCACCCAGACTTTCCAACCGCGAAATAAGGGTTCGATCAACTCCTAACCGATCGGCAACCTCCTGCTGAGAACGTCCTTCCTTGCGAAGTTGGAAAATCTGATCTGCCGAACGATGAACTCGCTCCGGATTGATCACTTTATCTCCGACCCGGATAAGATCCATATTACCCTCCTCCTTTGTGCACAATATTGTGCTCAATATATTATAACCACTACTATTCGCAATTACAATATATTTCCTGATTTTTATTGCCCTATCCTTTGTCTAATGTAAAGCAATAAGTTGGATTTAAGGAGGCGGTCTTGAAGAAGGCAAAATAATTTTTCGTATTAAACAATATGAACCTTTAGAAAATTGGTTGTACCCCGGCGGTCTGGAGGTATTCCGGCAGTGATTACGACAAGGTCACCGGATTTAACCATGCCGGAATCAAGAGAACTTTTAATGGAAGAGTTGATCATCTGATCGGTATTCTGGAATGGTTCGATAAGTAAAGGTTGTACTCCCCAAAACAAGGCCATCTTACGCAAGACTTCTTTATTAGGAGTAACGGCAATAATCGGCGCATTTGGACGGTATTTACTGATCATCAAGGCTGTATGTCCGGTCTGAGTAGATGTAATAATGGCCGCAGCTCCAAGGTCCCGTGCGGTTGTAACAGTTGCATGACTGATGGCATCCGTAATAGAATGGATAATTTCCTTATTCTTTTGAGCCCATATCTCATCATAAGGAAGAGAATTTTCAACCCTTTCAGCGATACGATTCATTATTTCCACAGACTCAACAGGATAGCAGCCGATGGCAGTCTCTCCGGAAAGCATAACAGCATCGGCGCCGTCTAAAATAGCGTTGGCCACGTCGCTGACCTCAGCCCGGGTCGGATAGGGATTGTTGATCATCGTTTCAAGCATTTGAGTGGCTACAATAACCGGCTTGCCGGCTTCGCTGCACATTTTAACAATTTCTTTCTGGACAAGGGGAACTTCTTCAATCGGCAGGTAGATTCCAAGATCTCCTCTGGCAACCATAATCCCATCTGAAAATCTAATAATTCCGGAAAGATTTGCCAGTCCTTCACGGCTCTCAATTTTTGCAATAACCTGCGCATGTGAGTTTTCCTTTTCCATTATCTTCCTGGCAGTTAAAATATCCTGCTCCGCATGTACAAAGGACAGCGCTATAAAATCAACACCATGCTTGATTCCGAAAATGATGTCCGCACGGTCTTCATCTGACATAAAAGGCAGGTCCAGACTAACTTCAGGAAGGTTTACTCCCTTTTGACCGGATACTTCACCGCCATGGATTACCTCGCATTCTACAATGTCTATCCGGGTTGAAATTACTTTTAATTCAATTTGTCCATCGGCTAATAAAATCTTATTGCCGGGTTTAACGTCCCGGGCTAAATTTACATATGAAACCGGCAGGTAGTTTTTACCTGATTGGCAGCCTTCCGGAGCAAGAACAACATGTTGCCCGGCATTTAATTGAACGGACCTTTCCAGGCGGCCCAAACGTACTTCGGGACCCTTCGTATCCATAAGGATGGCAATATTTTTACCTGTTCTTACGGCCGCTTCCCTAACGGCAGTTATCCTTTTTAAGTGTTCTTCCCGCGTGCCGTGGGAAAAATTAAACCGGGCTATATCTAAGCCGGCCTCCATCATTTTCTCCAGAGTTGATATTTCCCCGCTTATAGGGCCTATTGTAGATACAATCCTGGTTCGTTTCATATAACCTCACATGGATAATATTCCCGCCAAAGTATACATGTTCAGATCAATTTTCTTCTTCCGGTTGCAAACCTGTTCAAGATCTATAGCGACTACCTGACCGTCGGTATAGCCGACCATTTTTTTATTTTCCCCGGACATGAGCAATTCTACCGCTTTAGAACCCATCATGCTTGCCAGTATCCTGTCAAAAGCGGAAGGGTTTCCGCCCCGCTGCAGGTGGCCTAAAATAGTAACTTTGGTATCGAAACCGGTCCTTTGTTTAATTTCTTTGCCTATCTCAACACCGCTGGCGGCGCCTTCGGCAACAACAATAATACTATGTGAACTTCCCTGACGGTAGCTGCGGATTAGACGTGAACAGATTTTTTCAATATCATAAGGATATTCAGGTATAATAATAGATTCCGCTCCGCCTGCCAGGCCCGAATGCAAAGCAATCAGACCTGTTTCCCGCCCCATTACCTCGATGATAAAAGTACGCTCATGAGACGAAGCGGTGTCCCTGATTTTGTTAATAGCCTCGACAACCGAGTTGACTGCTGTATCAAAACCTATTGTATAATCCGTTTCGCTGATATCATTATCAATTGTACCAGGCAGGCAAATAACAGGCAAATGGTACTCTGCATTTAAAGCGAGGGCCCCCTTAAAAGAACCGTCCCCGCCTATAACCACAAGGCCCTGAATCCCGAAACGCTCAATATTTTCCCAGACCATGGCTCTTCCCTGGCCTGTTTTAAACTGTTCGTTTCGTGCAGTATGCAAAATAGTTCCACCCCGGTGGATAATGTCAGTTACAGATCGAAGGTTCATCGGTTCTATGTCCGCTTCAATAAACCCACTATAACCTCTTTTAATGCCCATTACCTCAAGGCCGTGATAAATCGCCTTGCGTACAACCGCCCGTATTGCTGCGTTCATACCCGGAGCATCACCGCCACTGGTAAGAACAGCGATTCTTTGCATAAGAACAACCCCTTGCCACAACAGACACATCTCACCCAATTACAAAAGCCCGGCTGCGTTTAAATGGAATCAATGATCTCCATTGCCTCATCAGCCTCTAACTCAGGCACCAGAACCTCAATAGAACTGTTGGGCGGCATCCCGGAGGAACTGCCAATATTTTTTATTTTAACCAGTAGCCCCTCACGTGAAAGAAGTCGTTGTATCTTCTCGGCTTCTTCCATACAGGGAGCAATATAAACTACTGTCCACATAGCAAAGTCCCCTTCATACTAAGGCCTTCATCTTAAACAAGTATAGACATAACTAACAATCTTATATTCATTAAGTTTTATCTTTTTCCACCTTCAGCCTTGTTACAAATACTTTTTAAAATTAAGTTTAACACTATTCATCATTTCGTGTCTTACCATGTTTAGTTAACAGTTCAACTTTCCCGCGTATTTTGATTGCTGAAGTATGCTCGGTAAACTGTGCTATCATGATTTCACCTTTATCCAGCTTCTCTGTGTGATGAAACTTCGTATCCTTGCCGCGGGTGAGACCAATAATAGTAACACCGTTATCCAAGGCTTTTATAACAACATAGTCAGCATATAAATCATAAGGCTCTGTCATAACCTCACTCCATTATTACCTTTATTTAACAAATATTTTACAAGCAAATCATAGCACACATGATGCTTTTCTGACAAGCTATGTCCTATACATGACTTACTTTTCCCTTTCAAACATCATCTTTAACCTTAATATTATCTGCGCCTATTAATTCCCTTAGCTTAACAAGAACCGGCGTAGACAAATCCAGCCAAAATTCTTCAGGTGTACGAGCCAATTTCTTATCGCCGGGAAAGTAAAGGTATACCGGTGAATGCCCCGGATAACTTCGTAAAATTAATTGCAAACGGGTAATTAACTCCAGGGAGGATTTCTTTATTTGGATGTAAACGCTGCTTGCTTTTTTTTTAACAACAGGAGTAAGTACTTCAGCGATAACCTTGTTGTCTTCACCATTTGCGTTTATCTGCCCATGCAGGAGAATTACTTTTTCAGGTTTGATCAGAGACTTATACTCCTGATAGGTGCGCGGGAAAAAAATTACCTCAATAGTACCTGTCAAATCTTCAAATTGCCCTCTGGCCATGGGTTCACCCCGGCGTGTGGATAGTTTCTTTACATTTGTAATCATCCCGCCTAGAACAACGTTACTTTTAGGTTCCATCTCTTTTGCTTCGGAAACAGACCCGCTGACCTGTGCGTTTAATACCGACCTGTATTCAGAAAGGGGATGACCGCTTATATATAGACCCAGCGCCTCTTTTTCCATGGCAAGTAATTGACCATAGGAGAACTCCTTGAGGTCGGGCATTTTTATGGAAAATACGTCCCCGGCCGAATCTCCCCAAAAATCAAGCAAAGTCAACTGCCCATTTGAACGCTCCCTGCTTGCCTGTGCCGCCAAATCCATCCCGGCCTCGATCATCGCCATTAACTGCGACCGGCCGTGACCAAGCGAGTCAAAAGCCCCGCTTTTGATCAGGCTTTCCAGAACACGCCTGTTCACAACTCTGGTATCCAGACGGCGGCAGAAATCTGTATAGCTTTTAAAAGGCCCGTAATGCTGGCGATCCTGTTCGATTACTTCTACCGCTCCGGCGCCCACATTTTTTACTGCAGCCAGGCCAAAACGTATTTTGCCGCCCACGACCGTGAAATCCTTCTCGCTCTCGTTGACATCCGGGGGTAATACCTCAATTTTCATCCGTCTGCACTCTTCTATGTAAGCTGCTACCTTATCCGTGTTGTCACGTATTGAAGTAAGCAGCGCCGCCATGTATTCCGCCGGGTAATTGGCTTTTAGAAAAGCTGTCTGGTAAGCAACCATGGCATAGGCCGCCGAGTGGCTGTTATGAACTACAAAACCGTTAGCCAGAAAATTATGGGTTTCTTCCACGCTCAGGTCATAAGTAAATTCATTGCCGGCCGGTTCAACTGATCTAATATCATCCCACGATACAACCATTCCATGTTCGTGCATACTTTCCAACTGCTTATACCCATTGCCGTAAGGAACTCCACATACAGCAACTTTATTGCCTGTCTTAAGCCTCCCTAAAGACTTCCACCCGCCTTCGGTCAAGAACATATGGTTGGCGGTCGCTTTAATACTGAAGCCCTTTTTAGTGGTTAGACAGTAAACAGGTTTAATACCATTCAGATATATCCCGGTTACCTGACCTGTTCTAATCTTATTATTCCTATCCAGTGTTTTAACAGTCGTCGGCTTTTTGCTTTCAAACATGTCCTTCAACGTACAAAGATTACCATCTCCGTCAACTATGCAAACATCTCCGCTTAAGCATTTATTAAACCCGTAACCAGCAAAATATTCCATCAGGTCAAATATTTGACGTGCTATTCCCTTATCAATACCCTTTTCGGACGCTCCTTCAATAAAGTCATTCCTGTTGGCATGGATTAATTCCGGTTTCTTTTTTCCCATTGCTTTGCGAAGCTCGTCCGCCTTGGCCATACTGAACCCGGCCAGTTCACCGGCAATCCGCATGACCTGCTCCTGGTATAGGATAACTCCGTAAGTGCTTTTTAAGATTGGTTCAAGCCTGGGGTGAAGGTAGTGTATCTTATTAATTCCGTGCTTGTTTTTAATAAAATCCTCAACCATACCGCTGCCAATCGGACCAGGGCGATAAAGCGCAACAACAGCTATAATATCCTCAAATATTTCCGGTTTAAGCTCTTTCAGGATGGACCGCATACCTGAACTCTCTAGTTGAAATACGCCGATTGTACTCCCGGAGGCAAGCAGTTCATAGGTCCTGGGATCATCCAGTAATATTTCATCAATATCGATTTTTGGACCGCCGTCTTTTTCAATTAACTTCAGTGTGTCGGAAATAACAGTCAATGTCCGCAGTCCCAGGAGATCTATCTTTAAGAGCCCGAGCTGTTCAACCTGGCTCATGGCGAACTGTGTTGTCAGCGGACCTTCGGAAGATTTATACACAGGCAGGTAGTCAGTCAGGAGATCACGCGTAATAACCACACCAGCAGCGTGTGTTGAGATATGCCTCGGCATCCCTTCAAGAAGGGATGCCATGTCGACGAGCTTTTTAATCTGTTGGTTTTGCTGGTATAGTTCCCTTAATTCGGCTGATTCCTTTAAAGCCTTTTCGATGGTTATCTGCAGTTCCGCAGGTATGAGCTTGGCTACCCGGTCAACTTCGGCATATGGTATTGCCAGAGCGCGGCCGACATCCCTTATTGCCGCACGGGCAGCCATTGTCCCGAAGGTAGCTATCTGAGCAACCCGGTCGGCGCCATACTTTTGAGTCACATAATTAATGACTTCCTGCCTGCGTTCAAAGCAGAGGTCCACATCAACATCCGGCATTGATATCCGCTCGGGATTTAAAAACCGTTCAAAGAACAGGCCGTATTTAAGCGGATCAAGATTAGTTATTCCCAGAAGGTAAGAAACGAGGCTTCCGGCGGCGGAACCGCGTCCGGGCCCGACAGGAATACCTTTAGAGAGCGCAAAGTGAATAAAATCCCAGACAACGAGAAAATAGGAGGAATAGTTCATTGACTTAATTACTTTAAGTTCATATTCCATCCGTTGTTTTACCTGCTCGGAAGGCTCGCCATAGCGGCGGCGCAATCCCTCAAGGCATAATTCTTCCAGGTATGCGTCAGGCTGAACTCCCTGGGGCAGCGGGTAATCCGGCAGGTATTGCTTTCCAAAATTCAGGGCAACATTGCAACGTTCCGCAATTTTTAATGTATCTGCCAGGGCCTGTCCCAGTTCGCTAAAATTGGCGAACATTTCTTCTTCACTTTTCAGGTAAAGCTGATCGGACTGAAATTTCAGCCGCGCCGGGTCGTTTACAGTTTTCCCGGTTTGGATACAAAGGAGTATATCCTGCATTTCCGCATGTTCACGATTTACATAATGGATATCATTGGTAACGACCAGCGGTATGTCAAGCTGTTTATGAAACTCGACCAATCCCTTGTTTACTCTTTGCTGGGCGGGCAAACCATGATCCTGCAGCTCAAGAAAGAAATTTTCCCTGCCGAAAATATCCCTGTATTCCATGGCAGCTTTCCTGGCCAGTTCATGCTCACCTGCTTCCAATAGTTCAGCAACCTCACCGGCTATGCATCCGCTTAAAGCAATAATACCTTTGCTGAAGCGGGCCAGGGAATGCTTGTCAACCCGCGGCTTATAGTAAAAACCTTCCGTATAACCAAGTGAGACGAGCTGAAGCAGATTGCGATAGCCCTCTTCGTTCTCGGCTAAAAGGGTAAGGTGGTAATTGCGGTCATCTACGTGCGGAACCCTGTCTTTGGCTGTTCGCGGCGCGACATACACTTCGCATCCCAGAATAGGTTTTATTCCTTCCGCTATGCAGGCTTTATAGAAATCTACAACACCGAACATAACCCCGTGGTCAGTGATAGCCAAGGCAGGCATGTTTAATTCCCGGGCAGCCGCGGCAACTTTCTTGATCCTGGCTGCGCCGTCCAAAAGACTGTATTCGGTATGCACATGCAGGTGTACAAACATCGTCGCCAATGCCTCCACCCGGCGTTAAACAAGTTTTATTGTTCCTTCAGGAAAGAATACGCAACGTTTCAACCGACACTATCTGTTTAGAATTAATTGGGCAACCTTCTGGCCTGACAAAAGCATTCCGCCAAAGACAGGACCCATCCGATAACCTCCGACAACAGCGTTTGCCGCCATACCCGCCACATACAGTCCAGGATAGACCTCAATTGTATTGGCCAGAATGGCCTCTTCCCCGCGGGAAGCCCACATGGATTTTTCCCCTTCAAGCGCTCCCGATTGGGTGTTTAGTTTTCCCTTCAGCTTTCGGACGACTATATTTGTTACCTGCGCATCATGTCCGGTCGAATCTATTACATATTTGGAGTTGACAGCCAGCGGATCGACATGCAGGTTGGCCATTCCTACCGCTTTCCAGTTGAGAACCAGGCCGGTAATCCTCTCCTCCCGCACCATCACATCCTCAACTGAAATCAGGTTAAAAATTCTTGCTCCGGCGCGGACCGCATTTAACGCCAAAGCTGCCACAGCTTCCACTGAATCGGCGCAGTAGTATCCCTGTTCAAAAGTTTTATATTTTATACCCATCTCTTCCAAGATAGGCCTCGCCTCATCCTGGACCACAATCTTGTTGAACATCATGCCGCCGCCCCACATCCCGCCGCCAACACTAAGCTTGCTTTCAAACAGCACTACCCGGAGGTTGCCCCTGGCAAGATAATAAGCGGCGGCCAGTCCGGCTGGTCCTCCTCCCACAACCGCCACATCGGAATCCAGGGCTCCAAGTAATTCCTCCATGTAGCTGGTGATGATCGCCCTGGAAACAATAATGTCTTCAATTTGCATGGTCAGTTCTCTCCTTTGAGTTCTTCAAACTGTCGATAAAAATAGCACACCTGTTTAACGGAGAAGGTGTGCCCCAGAAATTATTAAAAGGCATCCTTTCCTTTTGCTTGTCCTTCCCGGCAGGCTTTGTGTTCAGGTTGGGAAGCCTTTCCAAAAAGCTCCGGTCAGGAGCCTTACTAAATTTTAACCCAACAAATAGAGAATTAAGGTTGTGTTTAAGGATAGCAAAAGAATAATCCACTGTCAAGCATCGGGAAATATACATTCAGTGATTCCGGTGCAAAAACCTCAAAAAAATCTCTAAAAAATTAACTTCTCCAGGAGTAATTTTTCCCATGGGGTAGAATTATAAAGGTAGTGAAAGATATATAAAGATA
>DMZI01000061.1:7429-17172 GCA_003485325.1 Desulfotomaculum sp. | reverse complement strand
CAAGCCGTGCTGCTGTCGGTGCGGAGCACCGGAGTGAGCGTTGATATTGCCATGCCTATCGGATACTTATTTTCAGGATAGAGGTGATTAATTATCTATTCGGATAAAGTTATAGAACATTTTATGAGCCCACAAAATGCATATAGCATGCCAAATGCCGATGCTGAAGGAAGTTTTGGCGATCCGGCCTGCGGGGATGCGTTAACGTTTTATCTGAGAGTTAAAGATAGTTACATTCAAGAGATAAGCTATCTTGTGTTTGGCTGTTACGCGTCAATTGCTACATCAAGTATGACGTCCGTATTAGCGAAAGGCAAAAGCTTAGAAGATGCATTAAAGATAACTGAAGAGGATATTATAAATGCTCTTGATGGGCTTCCCGAACATAAAGCGCATTGTTCTAATCTTGGAGTTAGTGCTTTGCGTAAAGCGATCAGCAATTATTATGAAAAAATAAAAACAAAATAATATTGAGGAATAAATACAATAACAATTTAAATCCCATTAGAGAATGTTGTTGTTTTGCGATAAGGCAGCCTGTGAAAGAGGCTTAATAGAGCTTTTCATAATGGTATAGGGCTTATAATAAAAATATTGACAAAAACAAAGGAGAAAGAAATGATTAAAATCGCAGTTGCAAGTGATGATGGAAAGGTTACGGGACACTTTGGGCATTGTGAAAACTTTATGATTTTTGATACTGAGAATAACCAAATTATTAAGGACGTAACGATAGCAAATCCCGGACATAGACCCGGATTCTTGCCAAACTTCCTGAATGATATGGGAGTAAATGTGATTATCTCGGGAGGCATGGGTGGAGGAGCTATCGAAATTTTCGATGAAAAAGGTATAGAAGTTATCGTTGGAGCAAGTGGGGAAGCAAAAGTAGCAGTAACATCATATCTGCAAGGTACGCTGAAATCTACGGGTTCTGTTTGCCATGAGCATCAACACCATGATGAGTGTGGAAATTAAAGTGTCGATGCTGCATGCTGAACTAAATACCAGATGAAAGGAGAGTGTTTTTCGTGAAAGCAACAGTTGATAAAGAGAAATGTATTGGTTGTGGACAATGTGTAGATATATGTCCGGTTGAGGCAATAAAAGTCGACAATGATATTGCGGTTGTAAGTGATGAATGCATTGAGTGTGGGGCGTGTGCGGACGAATGCCCTACTGAGGCAATATTATTATAAACATGATTGGCTATCAATAAATTTTGGCTTTACCTGATACTACCAAGCATGAAAAAATACAGAATCTTCGAAGATGGGCAGAAAAATTACCTGCAGTGAGCCAATTCATCGGTTCAGACGCCGTCAGGGACGTTGCTGTAAGGACCTTGTAAACAGGGAGGAGGTGCAAAAATGCCACGAGGAGACAGAAAAGGACCTTTAGGGCTGGGGCCTGGAACTAGGAAAGGCAGAGGTTTATGCAAAAATCAAAATCAGGTTAGTCCTTTCAGAAGCGGCGGCCTCGGACAGGGCGCAGGACGCGGCGCCAGAGCTTCCTGCAGGAGAATTTCCGGTTTCGGAATGCAACCGGATCAGGTTGAAATTCTCAAAAAACGTATTGGTTTTTTTGAAAAACGCATAGAAGATTTAAAAAAATTAATTGGACGGCTTGAGAGCGGCGTCAAATAAAGAAATAAAGGCTAATAACTGTAATATTGGAAAGGGAGAGCTAGATGTCAGAGAACGTATGTGCAGACAAAACTTCGAATGCGAAACCAGAGATTCTTGAGCAGAGTAAGTTTAACAATATCAAACATGTGATTGCGGTAGTCAGCGGCAAAGGAGGTGTCGGCAAGTCTTCAGTAAGCGCTTTACTGGCGGTTGGATTAAACCGGCAGGGCTACAAAGTGGGAATATTAGACGCAGATATTACCGGGCCAAGCATTCCAAAAATGTTTGGATTAACCAGTCCGCCTGGAGTTTTGGATAATCATATTGTTCCAGTCAGGACAACTTACGGTATCCTTGTTATTTCATTAAATTTATTCCTTATGGATGAAGACGAACCTGTAGTCTGGCGCGGTCCGCTGCTTGGAAGCGCTGTCAAACAATTCTGGACAGATGTTATCTGGGGAGAACTTGATTACTTAATTGTAGACCTGCCGCCGGGAACCGGCGATGTGCCGCTGATAGTTATGCAGTCTCTGCCCTTGTATGGGTTGGTAGTAGTTACTTCTCCTCAGGACCTGGCTTTAATGGTTGTTAAAAAGGCTGTCAAAATGGCCGGGCAGATGAATATTCCGATTTTGGGAATGGTTGAAAATATGAGTTGCCTAACATGCCCCGATTGCGGGAAGAAAATTGATCTGTTCGGACCCGGCAAAGCACAGGAAACAGCCCGTGAAACAGGCATGAAACTGGTTGCGGTACTGCCCGTTGACCCCAAACTGGCTAAGTTCAGTGATTCCGGCCAGATAGAACTATATGATGTTAACCCCTTTAATGAAATTAAATTTGATTAAAGAATAATTGTCAAAAAATCACTATTTAAAAACAGGAGATCAAACAGATGAAAATAGCAGTAGCAGATGAACACGGTTA
Source organism: Desulfotomaculum sp. (assembly GCA_003485325.1). Taxonomy (GTDB): domain Bacteria; phylum Bacillota; class Desulfotomaculia; order Desulfotomaculales; family Nap2-2B; genus 46-80. The sequence goes on along the minus strand of DMZI01000061.1, from coordinate 14,614 downwards.
TGTTTCGGGACATTTTGGGCACTGCCCCACATATACTCTTTTTAATATCGGTGAAAACAATAAGATTAATGAAAAACTGACTATCCCGACTCCCGGTCACCAGCCAGGGTTTTTACCCGGTTACCTGGCTTCAATGGGCGTAACCCATATTATTGCCGGCGGTATGGGCCAGCGGGCGCAGATGTTATTTGGTCAAAACGGCATTATTACTCTCATAGGAGTAAGTGGCCCCGTTAATAAGGCAGTTGAGGACTTTTTAGCCGGCCGGCTGGAGATGGGAGAAAGCACATGTGACCACGGTCACGGTCACGGTGATGGCCACGGGCACGGTGACTGTCATGGGGAAGGCAGGGGGTGTCAGGAATGAAAATAGCAATCAGCGCAGAAGGAAATAATATTGAGGCAAGAGTTGACGCCCGCTTTGGCAGGTGCGAATATTTTGCAATTATGAGCGAAGATAAGGAGCAGTGGGAATTTATATCCAACCCCGGTGTATCCGCCGGAGGGGGAGCGGGTATTCATACTGCCCAGGAATTAGTCAACAGGAAAGTCGAATGTGTACTGACCGGACGCGTTGGTCCCAATGCGATGGCAGTATTGCAGGCTGCTGGTATAAAAGTATATACGGGAGCATCCGGGACGGTCCGGGAGGCGTTTGAGCAGTATAAGAACGGTCTTTTAACGCTATCTACTACGGCCAATGCCAGTCCTCATGAGGGTACGGGCAAGGGAAGAAAGTAGGAGTTGAAATGTTTATTGCTGTAGCCAGCGGCAAGGGCGGCACAGGTAAGACCACTATTGCGACGAGCCTTGCCTTGGCCATCAAAGAAAAGTATAAAGTACAATATATTGATTGTGATGTCGAGGAGCCAAACGGCCATATTTTCTTAAAACCGGAATTCACATATAAGGAATCTGTAACTGTGCAGATCCCGCAGATAAATCTTTCTAGATGCATTTTTTGCGGCAGATGTGCTGAGATATGCGCTTTTCACGCTCTGGTTGTACTTCCGGGAAATGTTCTGTCTTTCGTGGAGCTCTGCCATAGCTGTGGTGGTTGTATGCATTTTTGCCCGGAAAAAGCAATTTCACCGGCAGAGCAGGAGATCGGCTGGATAGAAGGCGGGCTGGCTGATGGAATAGAATTTATCCAGGGGCGCCTGAAAATTGGCGTTGCAGTCAGTCCTCCGCTTATCCAGGCAGTTAAAAATAAGCGCCTGTCCGGCGCGGCAGTTATCGCGGATGTTTCACCGGGTACCTCCTGCCCGGTAATTAAAGCGGTGGAAGGCGCTGATTTCTGCATACTTGTTACTGAATCAACTCCCTTTGGCCTTCATGACCTGGAACTGGCATTCGGAATGATTCAGAAATTGAAGGTCCCCGGAGGAGTGGTTATTAACCGTTCGGACGGTAAAGACGAAGACGCAGAAAGGTTTTGCAAGGAAAAAGGGATTCCATTGCTCATGAAATTTCCCTTCAGTCGTGATATTGCGGTTAACTACGCAAAGGGATTGCCGTTACTTGCAATAAAGCCGCAGTGGAAGGAAAAATTAATAGCATTGTGGGAAAAGTGTGAGAGGATGGGACGAAATTGAAGGAACTGGTGGTTGTCAGCGGAAAAGGAGGCACAGGAAAAACCTGTATTGTAGGTTCTTTCGCTGCGGTTGCCCGTAACAAAGTTCTAGTTGACTGTGACGTGGATGCCTCCAATCTGCATCTTCTGCTAAAGCCGGAACAAAGTGATCAAATACACTTTTACGGAATGCCGAAAGCAGTAATAGATAAGGATAAGTGCAGTGAATGCAGCATCTGTGCTGACCTTTGCCGTTTTGATTCTATTAAAGATAAAGAATTTGAAGTAAACTCATTGGCCTGTGAGGGATGCGCCGTTTGTTACCATGCCTGTCCCAACCAGGCTATCCGAATGGCCGAGCATTTATCAGGATACCTGTATATCTCTGATACGAGGTTCGGCCGGCTTGTACATGCCCGTTTGGGTATAGGTGAAGGTAATTCAGGCAAGCTTGTAGCCGCCGTGCGTCAGCAAGCGAGGAAAATTGCAGCAGATAATCAATGTGATCTTATTGTCACCGATGGTCCGCCCGGTATAGGCTGCCCTGTTATTTCATCTCTTTCAGGCGCAGATTTGGCCTTGATTGTAACTGAATCTACGCTATCCGGTCTTCACGATATGGAAAGGGTACTTGCACTGGTGGATCATTTTGAGGGAAAAGCAGCGGTTTGTATTAATAAATTTGATTTAAGCATTTCCAATACTGAAGAGATTCAACGAAAATGTAAGGAAAAGGGTGTTCCTGTGGCTGGGAAAATACCCTATGACAAGGAAGTAATTGAGGCTGTCCGCGCAGGTTGTCCCGTGGTTGATTACACAAGCGGGAAAGTTACAGACAGTATATTAGGGCTCTGGAATGAAATAAAGAAACAGCTTTCCCTGTAAAAACATACCGTTTCGGAAGCTAAACGAATTATGAGTCTTCTAAAAATAGAAGCAGGCGGAGGTTTGGAATCGCTGGAACAATGCCTTAAATACCGCATGTATGCATTTTAAAACGAACAGAAAATTATCCGTCCCGACGAGAAAACATTAATATTTCGCATGAATAAATGTCGGGTACAGTCCGCCCGTAAAAGAAAAGCAATGGAACTCTTTAAATGTAAACCAGCCGGCTTGGTTGAATATAGTATGTTTGCAAGTACGGTTGATAAAAGAATTGAGACGAGATGTATCGGATGTCCTCCAGATGAAGTGCCCTCAGATAAATGGTACTGTGCATGGGAATTTGTAATTAAATATATAATTAAATAGTACAAAAAGAAGTCCCCGGTTATGGTAAAACCAGCCGGGGACTAATACTTTTTCAAAAGAATTGTCTGAATGTAATCGATAAGGAAGCGGGTCTATCCTGAAATGCCTGATTTAATAAAGACCGTCACTAGATAAATTTTTTATGTATCTCGTGGTTGACAAACACCGTTAAAGACAATATACTATAGCTTGATAATCAAACAATTTGATAATATAATTATCATAAAATAAAATAATTAGAAGTTAGGTGCTATTATGATTAACGATCTTACTAATGAGCTGATCCGGTTTATAAGCAGTTTTACTTCATGGGAGTCGTCAGTAGTCCGGTCCGGCGATTTAACCGTCTCTGAGGTTCACGCGATGGAGATACTGGGCCAGTGTGGTGAAATAAACATGAAGAATCTTGCCCAGAGATTGGGTGTGACAACAGGAACCACTACAGTAACGGTAGATAGACTCGAAAGAAAGGACTACGCCAGAAGAAATCACAACCGTGAAGACCGGCGGGTATATCTAATCAGCCTGACTGATAAGGGAATAAAGGCGTTCAAGGAACATCACAAGTTTCACCTCGAGCTGACCAACCAGATTCTTTCAACAATCTCGGAAGAAGAGGCCAGCCAATTGCTGGTTATTCTGCAAAAGATTAATAATGAGATTTTATAAACACCCGTCAGTTGATATAAGGAGCCTGGCGTTAAATGAAGTCAGTCAAACATAACCTGTTATTCCCGCGTTTGAAGAAGGCTTTGCGTGTTGATCATCCGAAAGAAAGCCTTAAATCATCTCATGGTCTGAAAAAGATCGTTCTTGTTGGAACACCGAATGTAGGCAAGAGTGTTATTTTTAATTTCCTCACCGGCGCTTACGTTACCGTATCCAACTATCCCGGCACTACCGTCGAGATCTCCAGAGGCAAAACGTTCATTAAAGAAAAAGAAACATGGGAGGTTATCGATACACCGGGTATGTATTCACTTCTGCCAATTACCGAAGAAGAACGGGTTTCCCGCACCCTCCTTCTGGAAGACAATCCGGATGTTGTTTTGCATATTATCGACGCCAAAAATCTCGAGCGCATACTCAATTTGACAATACAGCTCATAGAAGCAGGTTTGCCGGTTATTCTGGTCATCAACATGATTGATGAAGCTGATAAGTTGGGAATTAAAGTTGACCCCGCAATACTTGAATCCTTAATCGGAATTCCCGTAGTTACTACTTCGGCTGCGTCAGGATACGGACTGGATACGATTAAGAATACTATCTGGGACTATTACCAGAACAACACCCTTGGAAAGCAGGCTTAAGATATGGAAGCTGCGGTATTTAAACTGCCTGTCTATGATTTATTAATCGAGAAATCACTGTTGAAAATAGAAAACCTTTTAATTAATAATTTTAACCTGTCAAAACGGGCGATTGCCCTGTTGTTATTACAGGGTGACGAAGAAATACACAAAATCGTGTCTGCCCGGGACCGGGGAAATTATGAGGCAATCGAACGAATAATTGCAGATACTCAAGCCAACTATAAGGAGCCGCTTTACTTTGTTGTAAATCTGCAGCGGCAGCATACGGCAACCCGGCTTTCTGATCAGGCAACATCTGCGCCGGAAGAACCCCGGCACAGTTTCAGCGAAAAGATCAGCCGGCTGACCATGCGGCCGGTGACCGGCGTCCCCATTCTCCTTCTCGTTCTTTACTGCGGGCTGTATAAGTTCGTTGGAATTTTCGGAGCGGGAACACTGGTCGATTATCTTGAAACCGGGTATGAGAATATCATTAATCCCTGGGTCAACAGACTGGTTGAAATCTATATCCCCTGGGTTCCGGTTCAGGAACTGCTGGCGAAGGATTACGGGATAATAACCCTGGGCTTCCGCTATGCTTTGGCTATTGTTCTGCCGATTGTGGGAACATTCTTTATTGTATTCTCGATCATAGAAGACACCGGTTACCTGCCGCGCATGGCCATGCTGGTTGACCGGGTATTCAAGAGCATAGGTTTAAACGGCCGTGCAGTCATCCCGATGACGCTGGGTTTCGGCTGTGACGCCATGGCGACCATGGTCAGCCGGACTCTGGAGACTGCCCGCGAGAGAATAATCGCCACCCTTTTATTGGCCCTGGCTATTCCATGTTCGGCGCAGCTGGGCATTATTCTGGCTATCCTTTCAGGAAAACCGCGGGCGTTGGCTCTCTGGGCAGGGTTCTTGCTGCTGATTTTTTTGCTGGTAGGTTATTTGACAGCCAGGCTCCTGCCGGGCGCCCGGCCCAGTTTTTATATGGAACTCCCCCCGATGCGCCGGCCGAACTTGAGAAACATATATACAAAAACATATACCCGGATGCAGTGGTATTTTCTAGAAATTATGCCTCTGTTTATCCTGGCCAGCGTACTGATCTGGCTGGGTAATATCACAGGCATTTTTCAGCAGTTAGTTGCCTGGCTGACGCCCGTGGTAAATTGTATCGGTCTGCCGGATGCAATCGCGCAGGTTTTCTTATTCGGTTTCTTCCGGCGCGATTACGGAGCCGCCGGGCTGTATGATCTCTACAAAACCGGAATTCTCAACAGCGCACAGCTGGTGGTGACTGCCGCAACCCTGACGCTGTTTGTTCCCTGCATTGCTCAATTCATCATCATGATCAAAGAGCGCGGGTTGAAAACCGCAGTGGCGATTGCTTTATTTATCTTTCCTTTCGCATTCATTTCAGGGTATGCGCTTAACTGGCTGATCTTCATAACGGGGGTAAAATTGTGAACAAATGCTCGTTCTGCGGCTATGAATTTTCAGACGAGGCTGCGCAGAGCTGCGCTGGTTGTTTTCTGCGCCGTTTTTGCGGCAAACTGAAATGTCCGCGCTGCGGCTATGAAATTTTTACAAGGCGCCCGGGAATAATCGGCCGGTTGAGAAAAAGGAAGGGTAACACCGTCACAGCCGGGCATAAATCTCTTGCCGATTTGCATGTTGGAGATCGGGGACAGATTTCTGGTTTTTCAACATATGAACCGAAGAAAATCAGAAAACTCATGTCGTTGGGAATCTACCCCGGTTTGCTGATTCGCCTGCTGCAAGTGTTTCCCGCATACGTTTTCCAGGTTGGATATACCCAGTTTGCGGTTGACCGGGAAATCGCCCGGGAGATTCAAGTAACTTTGACCGCTGATAAGCCTTAACTAACGAAGCCTCCAAAAGAAAGCGGCTTCGTTCATCCGGGCAAGAGCATTTGAAGGAACACCAATATTCATACGATAATAGTGAAAAACACCGAAAGAGTGATCTGCGTTACTCACGAGACTACCTGTTGCTGCAACCGGAACTGCATAGATGTTATATTGATTTTTGCGATCCTAATCATACTTATAATCGGTTTTACATGCAACGGTATTTGCGAGGTTCCCGGCAAGTGTTAACGGACAGTGAACAGCTGTTATTGCAATTTTATCCCGGAATCCAGGTCTGATCGTCGAAACCGTTAAAGCGCGGAACCGGCATGCCGGGTTGTTTGAGAGAAGGGGGTCAGGAGGGAGTTTGCCGCCCCCTCCAATTATATCGCAGTTAAAGTAAGGTCGTCGAAGTGCTGGTTTCCCGAGCCGCCGGATAAAAGGTAGATCCTGGTCACCGATGCTCCGGCCGGTACCTTGATGGTCATTGCCGGCATTGACTCCCAGCCGGTTCCGGCGTTTTTATATCCAAAATCGTAGGGAGCTGTCTTCGTGCCGTTGTCGAAGCGGAACTGGACGACGATCCTGGCGCCTTTAGTAGAAGTCCCTTTTTTTGTACGGGCAGTCAGTTTGTAGACTCCCGGAGTGAGAGTGAGGTTCTGGTAAAAGTTCCAGTTATATGTGTTTGTCAGGTAGTAGTTGCCGTTTGAGCTGTTTATTTTCACCGAGTTGTTGAGATTAACCCATCCCTGGGTACCACCCAGGTTGAAATTTCCGTTTATGATCAGGTTAGCCGGCGCATGCCTGACTTCACAGGAAACCGGTGCGGAAACGACGGTATTCCCGGCATCGTCACGGGCGATTGCCCGCAGGTAATAAACACCATCCTTGAGGTCTTTAATATTCCAGATTATTTTCCATGTTCCCGACAGCCCGTTGCCGCCGGCCAGTTCGGCGAGTCCGATGCCTGTCCAATTCTGCCGGTCTACTGAATAAGAGAAGGACAGCGAGCCGACACCCTTATTGTCGCTTGCCGCAGCCTGGAGTGCAACACTGTCGTTGGTCAAGACACTGTTGGCGGCAGGAGAAGTCAGCTCTACCTGGGGATTCTGCGTATCCCCGGGGTTATCATTAGCGACGTGATTGATCTTGCATGCAATCGGTGCGGAAACGACGGTATTCC
>DMZI01000061.1:0-7162 GCA_003485325.1 Desulfotomaculum sp. | reverse complement strand
CACTGTCGTTGGTCAAGACACTGCCCTCAGCCGGCGTCGTTACTTTGACCTGAGGCGCCTCGGTATCCGGCGAAGGTGTTGGCTCAGGCGCAGGTGTATTGTTTGATAAAACCAGATTTAACAGACCCAATCCGCAGAGTTCCTTCGGGACCAGGGACGACTTGGCTGAGAGAATCTTGTAGGTCTCATCAGCCAGGGAGGGCGCCCACTTGTAGAAATACAGCCAATTCGAAATAAAACCGGGATAGGGTGTCGTACCGGTCCCGTCCACTCTAGCGGAAATCGTTCCGTCTGATTTGACCATCACTTTGCTGGCCGTATTGGCAAACCTTTCCATGTCAGTGGAGCTGAAGATTCCGCTTTGATAAGCCAGCCTGACGAATTCTATATCGTAAAGGCTATGGTCCATATCCTCAACCACTTTTCCGTACTGGTTGTCGTCTGGGTAATAGTTCCACTTGTAGCTGTTCGTGGAAGCGTTTAAAATTAGGTATTGCTTGAAATAGTTAGCAATTTTTGTTGCTTTGGTCAGGTAGGCGCTGTCTCCTGTCGCCTGATAGACGGCGAGCATGGCGCTTCCCATGGCGAGATTCATATTGATCGGCCTGTCCAGATGCATAGTATTTCCTTCCTCGTACCAGCGGCAGTTGACATCGTAATACTGGGGCTTGTCCCTCATATCATGAACGTCAATGGCAGCCTTGGCCGCGGCCAGGTATTTGTCCGCCTTGGTCTGGTATGCCGATAAAGAGGGATCTTTTTTTACGTCAGATGCAAAAAGGGCAAGGGGTGTTATGGTTAAACCCGTCTGCACGGCGTAGATGATATACTGTTTGTAGCCGGTGTATTTGCCGCTGCGCCAGGCCGGCAGAGAAAGGCCGCGGTAGTCTTTGACTCCCCGCACGCTGTCCCGGCGGGTCAAAAAAGTGTCTGCGTGCTCGGTGAATTCATCAAGATAATGCTTGTCCCCGGTGGATTCGTACATAAACAGGTACGCCCTGAGCAGGTAACTTTCATCCCAGGCGATCAGGCTGTCGTCTACCCTGGTCTTGTAATATTCCCAACTGCTTGTTTTATCCATTTTTGCAAACAATGATTTGGCAGTAGTTGGAGATACCGTGGATTGAGCGGGTGTGGCAGTGAAAATCATCTCTAAAAAAACAAGCGCTAAAATAATGTTAAATACTCTCTTGGCAGTCATAATATAGTTAAACCACCTTTTTATAGATTCTCATTATTTTCTTATTACGACAATATTCGACCACATCCTCCTTTATTCGCCATCCAATTGCTTCCTCACCTGGTCTTATTTATGAAAAAGAACCCCCAAAGGGGGTTCTAGGAATATTAAACAGTTGAATAACAACCTTGAATTATTCTTGAAGTTGTATGCTTATTTTAGCAATTTATAACCCGTTAATTGTTCAAATATTTCCAGGTATGCCGCAGCGCAGTCCTTCCATTCCAGCGGCCTGCTTTTAATTATTTCTCTGCCCCGTTTCCCCATTTCCCGGCCTGCTGCGGGATCGGCAAGGAGTTTTTCCAGCGCTTCAACTGCTTCGCCTGTATGGCCGGGTTTAACCAAAAACCCCGATCTGGCGTCTTCTACCAGTTCAGGTATCCCACCCGCCCTGGTTGCCACGACCGGCTTGCCGGAGCTCATTGCTTCAGCAATGACATTGGGTACGCCTTCATGACGGCTCAATAAGACGAAAACCTCACACGCCGCGTACCAGTATACGAGATCCTCGTGGGCCGCCGGCCCGGGCAGCAGTATTCTTTCGCTAAGCCCTTTATTTTTAGCCAGGCTGCCTAAAGCTTCCTTTTCCGGCCCGTCTCCGACAAGCACCAGCGATGTATCAAGAAATTTATTGCCGATCTGCGCAAAAACTTCGATTAATTCGTAGACACCCTTATTCTCAACAAGCCTGCCGACAAAAAGGATAACCCGGTCATACGGCTTAAGGCCGGTCTTTTGCCTGATTAATTCCCCATCAATTCCTTCCGTGTTGAACATTTTACAGTCAACACCGTTATAAATAACCTTTATGCTCCTATCATCCGTTTGGAGCTGGAGGGCTTTTCGGGCTAGTTCATTTCCTACTGCTATGACCTGGCCGGTAAGGTTGAGAATTTTGCTGACCATTCTGGTCATTGAAGCTGATTTGAATGCGGTTACATTGATATCCGAGCCTATGGCCGTACATACGGAAGGCAGGTTTAACCGGTGTGAGGCCAGCAGGCCGACATAACCGGAAGGAAAAACACAGCAGGAGTGGACTAAGCTGAAAGAAACGGCCCGGTGCAGGATTTCCGCGACGGGTTCCACAGCCAGGAACATAAAGTACCCGTTTAACCTTTCGAACCTGCCGCCGGGCAGGCAGAAATAACGGGGGTGAAGAACTTTAACTCTCCCGATATCTTCGGATTCCGGTATAAGGCCCAGCTTACGCCATTCCTTGTTAAACCATAGCCAGGCGGGAGAGTAAGGGACGGGCGCGATAACCGTAACATGCAGGCCGGCCGCCTGGAGGTTTTGAACAAGCCTGAGGGAAAAAACACCGTAAGTGGGGTTCTGCCGGTTTGGAAAAATTGGTGATAAAAATAATATTTTTATTCTTCTGCCCGGGAGTATGGAATTTAGCACTCCGAACTGTTCAAAAAGGACAGGAATAACCATGGTCAGCCAGAAAAATTTTCTATGCTGATCAGCGCAGGTCAGGCCGGCCACTGCTAAAAAAACTATCAAAAGCTTGCCCAAAGCGGAATCCGTCAGGTTGCCGGAATTGCCCGCGCACCGCCATAGATACACAAACAGGGAAAGGAATAAAATAAACCCGGGAATGCCAAGTTCCGTGATTGTGGCCAGAAAAATATTGTGCGGGTTTTTGTTTAGTCCAATCTCCGGGCTGATACCCGGGATCTGAGAAAAATATTTCGTGTAGGCGTATGGAAAGTTATCAAGGCCAACCCCGAGGGCAAGGTTTTCCTTAAGGATCTTCAGGCCTACCATCCAGATATCCAGCCTTCCCGCCCCTCTTTCTTCAGAGAGGCTGAACAGAGTCTGCGCCCTTACCGAAACAACTTGCGGAAGTTTGCTGATCGCGAAGAAGGTTAGCAAAAAAGCGAAAAGCAGGGCTGTTAAAAACCGGGCCTTTTTAGCCGGGCCTGAACCGGAAAAAGCCTTTCTCAAGGCGTCGCCGGCAGGCTTCCTGAATAAGATGAGTCCTATTAATAATACAAAAAACAGCGCCAACCAGGCGCCCCTGGACCCAGAAAGAAGCACGGCAAAGAGCATGCCCAGCCCGGCAAGAAAACTGATCAGCCGGATTGCTTTATTTCTTATAGTCAAAATAAAATAACAGCTGAAAATCATTCCTATACCTAAAAGCCTGGCGAAATAGTTAGGATCCTGAAGGCTGCAGATGGTGGTCCTAGTCGTAAATTCATGGAGGAAGCCGTTGTATATCCCCAGACCTGCCGCTGCAAGCGCTCCTAAAAAATAACTACCCAGGATGAGGAAAATATCTTTTTTCGAGCCAACCAGATTATAACCCAGAATAGCCAGGGCAAGCAGCTGGGCAAGTGATTCAAGCCTTAGCCAGCTTTGCCCGGGTTGGATTGCCCAGGCTAGGGAAAGAAGGCACCATCCCAAATAAATAGCTAAAAGCATAAAGAAATGGTGCGTCTTAAAAGTTTTCTTGCCCAGAAAAAGCTGCGTTAAAAATCCCCAGAAGGTGGCCAGACCGATAATTTTTATTAAGGTTAAAGAAGGGAAAAGGGTCGTCAGATCTTCAAGGGGAATCAGGAAGGTCATCAGACAGAAACCCGCCAAAGGCTGCCAGATGACCAGAGCGATGATCAGCTCTCCGCCGAAAACAAGCAAAGGATAAAAAGTCCCGCAGATCAAGCCGGCAAGTATCAGAAGAACAAATAAAGACAAAGCGCCGCAGGTTAATAAGGAGAAAGGTTTCGACCTGCGGATCATTAGATAAAATTCTTTAAGCATGATCAATTTCACTCCCTGAGTTTTTGTAACTATTCAGTGAACCGGGCAGGCACGGCGTTGGCGCCACTCACGAGCAGCGGGCTCGCTTTAAGCCGGACTAGCGGCGCTGCCAAGGCGGCTAAAGCCGCTGGTTTCGCGCCTTAAGTCCGGTTACCCTCGCTTCGCTTAGCTGCTGTTACCGGCTTTGAAGCAAGTTGTTCGCTGTTGACAACGCCGTGCCCTTTGGACGTTTTACTGAATACTTACGATTTTTTAATATACGCCTGGCTGGTTATTCTTCAAGAAGTTTTTCGTAGAAGCAGATTAGTTTTTTTTCTTCCCCGCTCCAGTTAAAACTTTTTTCATAAGCTTCGCGCCCGCTTAAGCCCATTGAAAGCCGCAATTCCGGATTGTCGATTAAAGCGCAGATTTGCAAAGCTATTTCACTGGGATCGAGTGGGTTGGCAGTCAATCCCGCCTTGGTTTTCTCAAGCAGTCTCGACCAGCGGGGAAAATTGGAAGCCAGGATTGGAATTCCTGCCGACATATATTCAAATAACTTCGTAACCAGGGATTTTAGGTTGTTTTCAACCGGGTGGAGAAGGCATAAACCGATGTCGGCTTTTTCATAATAGCTGTATACTTCCGCAGGCGCCACCCTGCCGGTAATTGTGACGCGCTCCTGCAGGTCATGCCCGTTTACAAATTCTTCAAGTTCGGCCCTTAAAGAAGGGCTGGGAAAGGGGCCCACCAGGAATAAATGGACGTTTTTACCCCGGCCTGCAAGAATGGCCATGGTTTTGAGCATTTCCACAGCGCCTCTAATCTCACTGACGGTGCCCGCATAGATTAAATTACAACACTGATCTATTTTCTTTAAGCGCCTTTTCTTAAGTTCCCAGTCAAGGGGATAGTTGAGTATATCGACCTGGGGCGGCCTTGAATTCCGGAAGCTTTCCTTGTAGGTAAGCTCCGCGAAAATGAGCCCGTTAAAAAGCGAGGAGCATTTTTTCTCCAGGAAGTTAAAAATAACTGATGTAATTTTCCTGAAGGGTTTGGGTATCCACTGTTTATATAAAATTGCATCGGGGTAATCCTCGTGAACGTCGTAAACCACCTTTTTGCCTAAAATCCTTAAGAACAGCCCCAGAGGGATCAATTCCGGGTCATGAAAATGATAAACAGAAGCCCTGGCCTTTACTGTCCTGAGAAAAAGCCGGATCCAGCTTAAAGGCCTTAAAAACCTTCTCGCGGGCGCCAGCCCGAAAATCCTGACACCGTTTACCTCCCTGAATTTAAAATTTCCGGGGGCATGCAGTTCGACCCTGTATTGCCTGGCCAGTGAAGAAGCTTCTTTGAAGAGAATCCTGTTGTCATTCCACTCATGTACGCAGGTCATGATAAAAATTTTTTTGCCCATTTTTTCACCCGTAAAGCAAATATCTTTGATATATTACGCATTTTTCCATTACCTGGTGCTAAGGGTTCTAAAAAATTGTAGCAATAGAAGAACTCCGGCGTAACTTAAAACAGGGTTAATAACGGCTGCTGTTGCTGAGCGCTTAAGCAGGCCGTTCGCTTCGAAAACGCCGTACTCCCGGGACCGGTAATAATGATGTGTTTACCCGTATAGTGTTTAAAGCTGGTGTTTTAGATAGATAACGTGGATAGAAATATTCTTTCGGGGAGTTTTTTTGCTTTGCTTGGCAAGGCTGCGCTTATGCCGCTTGCCATAGTAAATAAAGTCCTGCTTGCCCGCTGCCTTGGCCCCGGCCTGTTCGGCGCTTACGTTATTTTTTTGAGAATTTGTGACCTTGCGGGTATATTTTCCCTGCTGGGGACCAAAACGCTGACCGTGAAACTTATCGGCATAGCAGCCGGGGAGAAGGACTGGGGCTTGTTGAAAGGCACGCTGAGCTCTATTTTTAAGATTGTCCTGGCTAGCTCGGTGGGTACTGTTTTGTTGATCTGGCTGATCAGACAGCCCCTGTGTTTAAAAATTTTTAAGTCGCCGGATCTTTTTAGAATGTTAATATTTTGCGCCGGCGTAATCCCTTTGCAGAATTATCTCGCCCTTACCATAGAAACTTACAAAGGGCTCCAGGATATAAAAACCGCCTCTTTTTTGCCTGTCCTGCAGCAGTTGATCTTTTTCATTCTCCTGTCTCTTCTTATACTGGGCTCTGCCGCCACGATACAGAATGTGCTGCTGGCCTTAACCGCCGGTTTGTTTTTCGCTCCTTTAGCCGGATTGCTTATCTTTGCGAAAAGGGTAAAGGGTTGGCCTTCAAAAAGGGTTGGGACAAATGACATACTGGCGGATTCTTTGCCCATGCTTGTTACAAGCGGGGTCGTTTTGCTGATGACCAGTACAGACGTTTACGTGCTGGGGATCTTTTCAAATGCGGTTCAGGTCGGTATTTACGGTGTAGCCAGTTCCCTGGCCAGTGTGACGTTTCTTTCAGGAAACGTAATCAACCAGGTAATCCCGGCGATGATCGCGCATTTTAACGCTAAAAAAGACCTGCACAATCTGAAATATGTAACCAGGTACGCCACGACGATCAGCGCGATGGTTTCCGTTCCTGTATTCCTTTTCTTATTTTTATTTGGAAGGAACATCCTGGCCGTTTTATTCGGACCGCAGTATACAAACGGAGCCGCTGCCCTGAGTTTTCTTATCCTCGGCCAGATGGTCAACACCTTGACGGGATCGTGCGATTACTTTCTGCAAATGACCGGGCTGCATGTTGTCTTTATGAAAATCAGCATCTTCAGCGGTCTTTTAAATCTGGCCCTGAACATAATCCTGGTGCAGCATTTCGGGAAAGAGGGGGTTGCGGCGTCTACAGCTTTCTCGCTGGTTGTTCAAAACTCTTTGTCTGTTCTTGTAGTCCACCGGAAAACCGGCATCTGGACTTTTGCCTCCCTGGAAATAATGTTCCAGGTTCTCAAGCTTCTTAAAAGACGCCTGTTTTTTTAAGCAGGTTTTAGATATCCGTTTACATATTAGGCACATGAAACACAGGGAGAATAAATTATTTTCTTGTCACAAAGCGCGTTCAGCAGATCATCATCATCGTCAATAACTAAAATCCGGTCAGCATGAATTGCAAACACACCCGAAGATATTAATTTAATAATGTATAAATTATCACTAGCGTTGCATAAAAC
>DMZI01000045.1:605-2756 GCA_003485325.1 Desulfotomaculum sp. | reverse complement strand
TTTTGTACCCGAGGTGTTCTTCTATTTCAGCCTCGAATATTGGGTGCAGTGTGTCCTTGAACAGGTTCTTAAGCATCTCATGTACGTCTTCAACGGTGCGGCAATCCTTTGCTAATTCCTTGATGGTTTTGTCCTGTAAGTCTTGCATAAATGGTCATCTCCTTTATTGTTAGTATTAACCATTTACCCAAAATAACTTACATCCTCCTTAATTAAAGCTACTGACATTTCTGTGGCTTAAATCTATGACTATAACTTCTTTTTAAAATTTTTCAGCGGACAGTAGTCCTTATTTAAGTGTACCTTTTTTTAGTTTATGCCGTATTATTTTTCACGCTAAACTCCTTTTCAGAAATGTCCCTTTCTTGATTGAACAGAAATACAAAACCTCGGGCTTCCTTCCATTTGTTTTGGAATTAATACTTACTCTTTGTTAACAACTCCCCCAGATTTTATTCCATTATTTTAAGTTAGTCTAATCTAAACCGCAATAGTCTGTGGTGCTTGCGGCTTATACCAAGTGAAAAGTGTGGCCTTATAATATTACCCATCTTCTCGCAAGTATCTCTACTTCAGATATTATATCAAATATTTCCATGTTCACCCGCATTTTACTGCTGATACTCTCGCAGTATCCGTTCTCCCAAGGGCTGTCTGGAAACAACTTATTCACGGCCATCCTATTTTCAAACTCAATCCTTGTTCCGGCAAGAAAGACGACCTCCAGTTTGCTATCAATTCCAATTTCAATATTATCCAATGTCTTAATCATCAATACATATGGCATCGTATTAATATACCCGGTTTCCTCTGCGCAATTTTGCAGCCAGAAATTCCATTAAGGTAGAATCCGGGCCTATTTTCTTTGGCTCCGGAGATACCGGTATCTGAAAATAAGCCGCAGTAAAGGTAGGCTGGATTAGATGATATCAACCGTTGTGTCTGATTTTCAAGTGAATTTAATTGTTCCCGGTGATCGGTGGAGATTCTAATGTAGGCGCAGACTTTAAGTCTAGGGGTTATGGGAATGGATTCTGCCGGCGGGTTATTTCGGTAACATTTCTCATCCCATTCTCCAGGGCAACTCGGTCCCGTCTTTAAACCGGAAGACTACCTCATGCTCTGATTTAACAACCATGGCATTAAGGGTAGCCGCCCACAGTCTTTCGTCAAATTCAGTCAGCAGCCGGTCCTGTTTGGTTAATTCTTTGATAAAAGCTTTCATTTGGTTGCGCCGGGCTTGGCGCATTACAATATCATTGTTCAATTCCTGATGTCTGGCTTGCAGTTCGTTATACCTAACCACATATCCGCTATACTTGCGGTTGTATTTCCCATGCTCTATAACCGAGCGGGCGTTTTCAGCAATGAGCTTTTGGATCAGCACCTCTATGGATGCACAGTCTTCATCGATCTTAGCGATTTCTTTTTCCTGCCCCTTGCAGTCAGTTATCTGGGCTATGATGTCGTCATAGTTGGCTAAAATCTCGGCTTTGTTGTCTATCAGGCTATTGAAAGCGTCCACAAATGCTTTTTTTATATTTTCTTCTTTCAGATGAGGAGTAGTGCAGAATTCTTGCTTGTTCGCTTGTTGAACTTTCTGTTGCATTGCCAGACTGTACAGGCATATTGGCTGCCGGAGTGCCATACTTTTCTTCCGTAAAAACTGCCGCAGTCGCCGCATACGATACGGCTGGCAAAACAGTTTATGCCGCTGGTGTAGTGTCCTCCGGCTTTGCGTCTTCTGAATTCCTCCTGCGCCAGTTCAAATGTCTCCGGCGGTATGATGGCGGGGTGGCTGTTTTCCACGTAGTATTGAGGAACCTCACCTTCGTTGACCTTCATTTTCTTGGTGAGAAAATCCACCGTGAATCTTTTCTGCAGGATGGCGTCCCCTTTATATTTCTCGTTGGTTAAGATGCTTTTTACGGTGCTGTGCTGCCACTTTTGCTTTCCGGACGGTGTTGGTATGGCCTTGCTGACCGTCTGCAAACCGTTTGCGCTGGCCCCATTGGATGTTGAGGCTAAGGGATCTCGATTCTTCTTGGTCAGACTGTCCGAAAAGTCGCCCATAAACACCCCAAAACCGCACATAATATGGTATAATACCCATATTAAGTTATACCGACTCAAAGGCTGCGGTTATGCCTG
>DMZI01000045.1:0-365 GCA_003485325.1 Desulfotomaculum sp. | reverse complement strand
CATCAAAATGGTTGGCACAAAGAATCTGGTGGAGGCAATGAGGGCTTAAAACTTCTTTTAATGTATATTTAAGCGACAACTCCAGAGAAATCGATGAAAAAATCTCTATAAAAACTTCAAAAACCCTTGATATATTATACTTATACAAGGGTTTTCGGACAAATTTTGGTGCGCCCGGAGGGACTCGAACCCCCGACACGCGGTTTAGGTAACCGCCGCTCTACCCACCTGAGCTACGGGCACATTATTAAAGTATAATTATTATAGCATAAAAAATCCCCCACACGCTACAAGTTATCTTGGCGTTATACGAAACTATGGTGAAGAACCGCCAGGAGAACGACAACGGGGACCTGCAGCACACC